>NZ_JBOY01000087.1:0-22965 GCF_000647775.1 Pseudomonas sp. RL
AGCACCCCGAGGACCGCCGCGCCGAGCAGCGAGCCGCCGCGCGCCTGGCCGGCCAGGCGGTCCAGCGGTGTGCGCAGCACGGCAGGCAGGCGCAGCTCGAAGGTGCCGAACATGGCCAGCGCGAACAGCGCGAAGAAGGCGGCGAACGGCACCAGCACCCAGGGGGACTGCAGGCGCGCCTGCAGGTTGAGGCCGGCGCCGAACAGGCCCATCAGGGCGCCGAGCAGGGCAAAGCAGATCGCCATCGGCAGCACGTAGGCCAGCGACAGGCTCAGGCCGCGCAGGCCGCCCACCTGGCCGCGCAGCACCACGCCGGAGAGGATCGGCAGCATCGGCAGCACGCAGGGAGTGAAGGTCAGCCCCAGGCCGGCCAGGAAGAACAACGCCAGGCTGCGCCAGTCCAGGGATGCGCCGCCGGGCCCGTCGATCTCCAGCTCGCGGCTCTCCGGCGGATAGCACAGGCCCAGGTCGGCGCAACCCTGATAGCCGACCCGCAGCGTGAAGCCGCGGCCCTGCGGGTTGTCCACGGCCAGGCTGATCTCGGTGATGCCGTAGTGGGCCTCGATCTCGCCGAAGTACTCGTCGACTTTCTTTACGCCGGGGGGGATCTGCGGCTCGCCCAGCGTCACGCCGGGCGTGTCGGTGGCAAAGCGGAACTGATGGCGGTACAGGTAATAGCCGTCGGCGTTGCTGAAGCGCAGGCGCACCTGCTGCGGGGTGGACTCCAGCAGCTCCAGGCGGAAGGCCTTGTCCACCGGCAGGAAGTCGCTGCTGTTGTTCAGGGCGCCGCCGAGCAGGGGCTGGGCGCGCGGCGCCTCGGGCAGGGCGGCCAGCGAGGGCAGGCTGAACAGCAGGAGAAGGATTAGCAGCAGGCGGCGCATGGGCGTCTCGTCACAACGCAGGGAGCCGGCATGATACCCGACTCGCTCGCGAGGGGGCGCGACGTGGCGTCGCAAGAGATTACCGGACGGCGGCGACCCGCGCCGTGCTGGGCTTTGCCCGGGCGCCCCGGCTATAATCGCGGCCTTTTCCCGACTTGCAGACCCGAATCATGACCGAGTCCGTGCTCGATTACATGAACCGCCTGGGCCGCGCCGCGCGCGAGGCCTCGCGAATCACCGCGCGCGCCACCACCGCGCAGAAGAACAACGCCCTGCTGGCGGCCGCCCGCGCCCTGGACGCGGCGCGCGAGGCGCTGCTGGTCGCCAACGCCAAGGACCTGGCCGCCGGCCGGGAGAACGGCCTGGATGACGCCATGCTCGATCGCCTGGCGCTGACCCCGGCGCGCATCGACGAGATGATCGAAGGTCTGCGCCAGGTGGCGACCCTGCCGGATCCGATCGGCACGATCCGCGACATGCGCTATCTGCCCTCGGGCATCCAGGTCGGCAAGATGCGCGTGCCGCTCGGCGTGATCGGCATCATCTACGAGTCGCGGCCCAACGTGACCATCGACGCCGCGAGCCTGTGCCTCAAGTCCGGCAACGCCACCATCCTGCGCGGCGGTTCGGAAGCCATTCACTCCAACCAGGCGATCGCCGCCTGCATCCAGCAGGGCCTGGCCGAAGCCGGCCTGCCGCCGGCCTGCGTGCAGGTGGTGGAAACCACCGACCGCGCCGCCGTGGGTGCCCTGATTACCATGCCCGAATACGTGGACGTGATCGTCCCGCGCGGCGGCAAGGGGCTGATCGAACGCATCAGTCGCGACGCCCGGGTGCCGGTGATCAAGCATCTGGACGGCGTCTGCCACGTCTACATCGACGTCGCCGCCGACCTGGACAAGGCCATTCGCGTGGCCGACAACGCCAAGACCCAGCGCTATGCGCCGTGCAACGCCATGGAAACCCTGCTGGTGCATGCCGGCATCGCCGAGCGCGTGCTGCCGCCGCTGGCCGCCATCTACCGCGCCAAGGGCGTGGAGCTGCGCGGCTGTCCGGCGACCCGCGCGCTGCTCGGCGCCGACGTGCGCGAAGCCAGCGAGGACGACTGGTTCGCCGAGTACAACGCGCCGATCCTGTCGATCCGCGTGGTCGATTCGCTGGATACCGCCATCTCGCACATCAACCACTACGGCTCGCACCACACCGACGCGATCATCACTGAGAACTTCAGCGATGCGCGGCGCTTCCTCGCCGAGGTCGACTCCAGCTCGGTGATGGTCAATGCCTCCACGCGCTTCGCCGACGGCTTCGAATACGGGCTGGGTGCCGAGATCGGCATCTCCACCGACAAGCTGCACGCCCGCGGCCCGGTAGGCCTGGAAGGCCTGACCAGCGAGAAGTACGTGGTGTACGGCGACGGGCACGTGCGCGGCTGATGGTACGGCGCGTCGGCATTCTGGGCGGCACCTTCGATCCGGTGCACATCGGCCATCTGCGCGGGGCGCTGGAGGTGGCGGAGCTGTTCGCCCTCGACGAAGTGCGGCTGGTACCCAGCGCTCGGCCGCCGCATCGCGAGCGACCGCAGGTGTCCGCCGATGATCGCCTGGCCATGGTGCGCTGCGCGGTCGAAGGCGTACCGCCGCTGACTGTCGACGACCGCGAGCTGCACCGCGAACGTCCCTCCTATACCATCGACACCCTGGAATCCCTGCGCAGCGAGCTGGCCGCCGATGACCAGCTGTTCCTGGTGCTGGGCTGGGATGCCTTCTGCGGCCTGCCCAGCTGGCACCGCTGGGAAGAACTGCTGCTGCATTGCCACCTGCTGGTGCTGCAGCGACCGGACGCTGACGTGGAGGCGCCGGATGCACTGCGCAACCTGCTGGCCGCGCGCAGTGTGAGCGATCCGCAGGCCTTGTGCGGGCCGGGCGGGCAGATTGCCTTCGTCTGGCAGACGCCGCTGGAAATCTCCGCGACTCAACTGCGCGAACGGCTGGCGCAGGGTCGCTCGATCCGCTTTCTGGTGCCGGACGCGGTGCTGGCCTACATCCAGGCGCACGGGCTGTACCCGGCGTCCCCGTGAACCCCTTTCCATACGAGTATTGATATGCAGAACGAACAACTGGTCCAGGTCGCGGTCGACGCGCTGGAAGACATGAAGGCCCAGAACATCACCGTCATCGATGTGCGCGGCAAGACCAGCGTCACCGATTTCATGGTGATTGCCAGCGGGACCTCCAACCGCCAGGTCAAGTCGATGGCCGACAACGTCATCGAGAAGGTCAAGGAACACGGCAAGCGTCCGCTGGGTTGCGAGGGCATGGAAGGCGGCGAGTGGGTGCTGATCGACCTGGGCGACGTGGTGGTGCACGCCATGCAGACCGCCACCCGCGAGTTCTATGACCTGGAGCGCCTGTGGCGCGGCGCCGAGCAGAGCCGCGCCAGCCACGGTGGCGAGCAGGAACACGAGTAAGCCGTGAAGCTGCGGCTGATTGCCGTCGGCTCGCGCATGCCGCGCTGGGTCGAGGAGGGCTGGCAGGAGTATGTAAAGCGCCTGCCCACCGAGCTGAGCCTGGAGCTGGTGGAGATTCCGCTGCACACACGCGGCAAGAACGCCGACGTGGCGCGGCTGATCCGCCAGGAGGGCGAGGCCATGCTGGCCAAGGTGCAGCCTGGCGAGCGCATCGTCACCCTGGAGGTGCAGGGCAAGGCCTGGAGCACGGAACAGCTGGCCAGTGAACTGGATCGCTGGCGTCTGGATGCGCGGACTGTCAATCTGATGGTCGGCGGTCCGGAGGGGCTGGCGCCCGAGGTCTGCGCGCGCAGCGAGCAGCGCTGGTCGCTGTCGCCGCTGACCCTGCCGCACCCGCTGGTGCGCATCGTGGTCGGCGAGCAGATCTACCGTGCCTGGACCCTGCTCAGCGGCCATCCCTATCACAAGTAGCGTGTAGTACCGATGCCGGATTCGCTCTACCTGCAGGATCATCAACGCGACGCGCGCCTCGTGCGTCGGCGCATGCTTGCGGGCGCGGTGGCGATCGGGCTCCTCACGCTGATGCTGATCGGGCGTATGTACTACCTGCAGGTGATCCAGTACGAACACCACTCCACGCTGTCGGAAAGCAACCGGGTCCATGTCCAGCCGATCCCGCCCAACCGCGGGCTGATCTACGACCGCAATGGGGTAATCCTGGCGGAGAACCGCCCGAGCTTCAGCCTGACCGTGACCCGCGAGCGGGCCAAGGACTGGCAGGCGGAGCTGGATCGGGTGGTGGAGATTCTCGGTCTTGGCGAGAGCGAGCGAGCGCTGTTCGAAAAGCGCGTGCGCCAGGGGCGGCGGCCGTTCGAGCCGGTGCCCATCATGTTCGAGCTGTCCGAGGAACAGATTGCCCGCATCGCGGTGAACCAGTTCCAGCTGCCGGGTGTGGAAGTGACCGCGCAACTGGTGCGCCACTACCCGCAGCAGGAGCATTTCGCCCATTCGGTGGGCTATGTCGGGCGCATCAACGAGCAGGAGCTAAAGCGCCTCGATCCGATCAACTACAGCGGTACCCACCACGTGGGCAAGACCGGCCTGGAGCGCTTCTACGAGGACGACCTGCACGGCACGGTCGGCTACGAGGAAGTCGAGACCAACGCCCGGGGCCGGGTGTTGCGGGTGCTCAAGCGCACGCCACCGGTGCCTGGCAAGGATCTGGTGCTGACCCTCGACAGCCGTCTGCAGGCCGCCGCCGAGGCCGCCCTCGGCGGTCGGCGCGGTGCGGTGGTGGCCATCGAGCCGACCACCGGCGAGATTCTCGCCGTGGTCAGCCAGCCCAGCTTCGATCCCAACCTGTTCGTCACCGGCATCAGCTTTCGCAAGTACGCCGAGCTCAGCGAGTCCATCGACCGGCCGCTGTACAACCGGGTAATGCGCGGACTGTACCCGCCGGGCTCGACCATCAAGCCGATGGTGGTCGTGGCCGGTCTGGACGCCAAGGCCATCACCCCGCAGACCAAGGTGTTCGACCCCGGCTACTACCAGCTGCCCAATGTGTCGCACAAGTACCGCAACTGGAACCGCTACGGTGACGGCTGGGTGGACCTGGACCTGGCCATTGCCCGCTCCAACGATACCTACTTCTACGATCTGGCCCACAAGCTGGGCATCGACCAGTTGCACGACTACATGACCCGCTTCGGTTTTGGTACCCGGGTCGCCCTGGATGTTTTCGAGGAAACCGCCGGCCTGATGCCGTCGCGGGAATGGAAGCAGCGCCGTTACCGACAAGTTTGGTACCCGGGCGAAACGCTCATCCTCGGCATCGGTCAGGGCTACATGCAGGCCACGCCGCTGCAGTTGGCCCAGGCCACCGCGCTGATGGCCACGCGCGGCAAGTGGATTCGGCCCCACCTGGCGAAAAGCGTGGGCGGTGTGCCGCCGGTGGACACCAATCCGGTTCCCGACATCGAGCTGCGTGATCCGCGTTTCTGGGACCACGCCCGCGAGGGCATGGAGTCGGTGGTGCATGGCCCGCGCGGCACGGCGCGGCGCATCGGGCTGGATTCTCCGTACCGTATTGCCGGCAAGAGCGGTACCGCCCAGGTGGTGGCCATCAAGCAGGGCGAGAAGTACGACAGCGAGAAGCTGGAGGAGCGACATCGCGACCACGCGCTGTTCGTGGCCTATGCGCCGGCGGATGATCCCCGGATCGCCGTGGCGGTGATGGTCGAAAACGGCGAGTCGGGCAGTGGCGTGGCCGGGCCGGTGGCCCGCCAGGTCATGGATGCCTGGCTGCTCGATGAGCAGGGCCAGCTCAAGCCCAAGTTCGCTCCGCCACAAGCCCCGAAGGTGGTGAACAACCGTGGCAACTGAATTCAACCGTTCCCTGTCCGATCATGATCCGCTGAGCCGTCGGGCCAGCCTGCTGCAGCGTCTGCACATCGACGGTGTGCTGTTGCTGTTGCTGCTGACCCTGGCCGCTGCGAGCCTGTTCATCCTGTATTCGGCCAGCGGCAAGAACGTCGAGCTGCTGATCAAGCAGGCCACCTCGTTCGGGATCGGCCTGCTGGCCATGCTGCTGATTGCGCAGCTCGATCCACGCTTCATGGCCCGCTGGATACCCTTCGGCTACGCGTTTGGCCTGGTGCTGTTGGTGTGGGTGGAGCTGTTCGGCTACACCGCGATGGGCGCCACTCGCTGGATCAACATTCCGGGGGTGATCCGTTTCCAGCCGGCCGAGTTGATGAAGATCCTCATGCCGGCAACCATCGCCTGGTACCTGGCTCGCCACAACCTGCCGCCGAATCTGAAACACACCGCCTGGGCACTGGTGCTGATCGGCATGCCGTTCGTGCTGATTCTCAAACAGCCGGACCTGGGCACCTCGCTGCTGATCCTCGCCTCCGGCGCCTTCGTGCTGTTCGTCGCCGGCCTGCGCTGGCGCTGGGTGATCGGCGCCGCCGCCGCCGCGATACCGGTGGCGGTGTTCATGTGGCTGTTCGTGATGCACCAGTACCAGAAGCAGCGGGTGCTGACCTTCCTCGACCCGGAAAGCGATCCGCTGGGAACGGGCTGGAACATCATCCAGTCCAAGGCGGCGATCGGTTCGGGGGGGGTGTTTGGCAAGGGCTGGTTGCAGGGGACGCAGTCGCACCTGGATTTTTTGCCGGAAAGCCATACCGACTTTATCATTGCCGTGCTTGGTGAAGAGTTCGGCCTGGTCGGCATCTGCCTGCTCCTGCTGCTCTATCTGTTGCTGCTGGCGCGTGGCATGGTCATCACCGTGCAGGCGCAGAGCCTGTTCGGCAAGTTGTGGGCCGGCGGCCTGACGCTGACCTTCTTCGTCTATGTGTTCGTCAACATCGGCATGGTGAGCGGTCTGCTGCCGGTGGTGGGGGTTCCGCTTCCTTTCATCAGCTACGGCGGTACGTCGCTGGTTACGCTGTTGTCCGGATTCGGCGTTTTGATGGCGATCCACACCCATCGCAAGTGGATCACCTAATGAGGACCGCTATGCGCAAGAGTGCCCAACGACTGATTCATGCCCTGCTGGGCTTGTGCGCAGCGGGCTGCGTGCCCGTCAGCGGCGCGTCCAGCGGTGATTACCAGGGCTCGGCGCAGGTGCGCGAGCTGATCGAGGAAATGACCCTCTCCCATGGCTTCGCCGCCGAGCAGCTCGAAGCGCTGTTTGCCGAGGCGGAGCGCAAGCAGGTCATTCTCGAGGCCATTTCCCGACCCGCCGAGCGGGTCAAGCCGTGGAGCGAGTACCGGCCGATCTTCCTCACCGATGCCCGCATTGCCCGCGGCGTGGATTTCTGGCGCGAGCACGAGGCGGCGCTGAGTCGCGCCGAACGCGAATATGGCGTGCCGGCCGAGGTGATCGTCGCCATCATCGGCGTGGAAACCTTCTACGGGCGCAACACCGGCAGCTACCGTGTGCTGGATGCACTGTCCACGCTGTGCTTCGACTACCCGCCGCGTGCGCCGTTCTTCTGTCAGCAGCTGCGCGAGTTCCTGTTGCTGGCGCGGGAGGAACAGGTCGACCCGCTGCGCCTGAAGGGCTCCTACGCCGGGGCGATGGGCTTGCCGCAGTTCATGCCCGGCAGCTTCCGCGCCTATGCAGTCGACTTCGACGGTGATGGCCGCATCGATATCTGGAACAACCCGGTGGATGCCATCGGCAGTGTGGCCAGCTATTTCAAGCGTCATGGCTGGGTCACCGGCGCCAGCGTGGTCAGCCGGGTGCAGGCCGATGGCGAGCGGGTCGAGGAGGGCATCAGCCCCGGTCTGGAGCCGACCCTGAGCGTGGCAGAGCTGCGCGAGTTGGGCTGGCGTTCGGAGCTGCCGCTCGATGACGGTCTGTCGGTCACGGCCATCCGCTTCGACGGTGAGGCCGGCGAGGAATACTGGCTCGGACTGCCCAATTTCTACGTCATCACCCGCTACAACCGCAGCGCCATGTACGCGATGGCCGTCCATCAGCTGGGCGAGGCGCTGGTGCAGGCCAGGGGGAATCGTTGATGCGTGTTCTGCTTCCAACGCTGCTGGCCGCGCTGCTGCTGGCCGGTTGTTCGAGCCCGCCGACTGGCACTCCATCCACGTCGTCCGCCGGCACGTCGAGTTATGCGCGACCCCACAAGGACGGCGCGCCCTGGTGGGACGTGGACGTCTCGAAGATTCCGGACGCCGTGCCCATGCCGCATTACGGACGGGTCAAGGCCAACCCCTACACGGTACTGGGCAAGAGCTACTACCCGATCAATGATGCGCGGACCTACCGGGAAACCGGCACGGCGTCCTGGTATGGCACCAAGTTCCACGATCAGCTCACCGCCAATGGCGAGCGCTACGACCTGTACGGGATGACCGCTGCCCACAAGACCCTGCCGCTGCCCAGCTACGTGCGGGTCACCAACCTGGACAACGGTCGCAAGGTGGTGCTGCGCGTCAACGACCGTGGCCCCTTCTATTCCGACCGCATCATCGACCTGTCCTTCGCGGCGGCGAAGAAGCTCGGTTTCGCCGAGAGCGGCACGGCGCGGGTGCATGTGGAAGGCATCGACCCCTACCAGTGGTGGGCCGAACGCGGGCAGCCGGTCCCTAGCGTACTGGCGCAGCCGGCGACGGGGTCGTTCGCGTCGAGTGCGCCGGGACAGGTCGAGCAGTACGTTCCGCCGCCTACCCAGCATGCCGCGGCGGTCTTGCCGGTTCAGGTGTCCACCCCCTCGACGGCCATTCCGGACAAGGGCTTCTACCTGCAAGTCGGGGCGTTCGCCAACCCGGATGCTGCCGAACTGCTGCGTGCCCAGCTGAGCGAAACGGTCTCCGTACCGGTGTTCATCAGCTCGGTGGTGCATAATCGCCAGGTGCTGCACCGTGTCCGGCTGGGGCCGATCGGCACTTCCGGCGAGGCGCAGCGTCTGCAGCAAAGCGTGCGCCTGGCCAACCTGGGTGCGCCACAATTGGTGCGTCCCGACTGAGCGGGTCGTTGCCGGTTCTGTGACAACGCGCGTGGCTCATTCCGCGTTGTGAACTAATGTTCTTTTCACTTGTCAGATGGGGCTTTGGCCTCACGGCTTCGTTTTGATTCGATTTTGCAGGGAGAAGGATGAACATCTTCAGTTTTGCCCCCCGTGTATTGGCGTCCTTCCTGGCGTTTGGCGTTTCGGTGAGCTGGGCCGCCGAGCCGATCATTCCCGCCGCGCCGCAACTGGCGGCCAAGTCCTATGTGCTGATGGACGCCGCCAGCGGCCAGGTACTGGTGGAGCATAACGGCGACGAACGCCTGCCTCCGGCCAGCCTCACCAAGCTGATGACCGCCTACCTGGCCACCCTGGAGATCAACCGCGGGCAGATCCGTGAAGAGGACAAGGTGCATGTCAGTGAAAAGGCCTGGCGCACCGGCGGTTCGCGCATGTTCATCCAGGTTGGCAGCCAGGTCTCGGTAAGCGATCTGCTGCATGGGGTCATCATCCAGTCGGGCAACGACGCCAGTGTGGCGCTGGCCGAGCACATTGCCGGCAGCGAAGACGCCTTCGCCGACCTCATGAACCAGCAGGCCCAGCGCCTGGGGCTGACCAACACCCAATTCCGCAACGCCACCGGTCTGCCGCACCCGGAGCACTATTCCTCGGCGCACGACATGGCCAAACTGGCGCGCGCGATCATCTACGACGACCCGCAGCACTACGCCATCTACAAGCAGAAGGAATTCTTCTGGAACAACATCCGCCAGCCCAACCGCAACCTGTTGCTGTGGCGTGATCCGACGGTGGACGGACTGAAGACCGGCCACACCGACGAAGCCGGTTATTGCCTGGTGGCCTCCGCCGAACGGGATGGCCAGCGACTGATCACCGCGGTATTCGGCACGAGCGGCGAAGAGGCGCGCTCGGCTGAAACGCAGAAGCTGCTCACCTACGGCTTCCGCTTCTTCGAAACCCGTACCTTCTACGAGAAAGGCCAGGCCCTCACCCGTGCCCGGGTCTGGAAGGGCGCCGAGAACGAGATCGAGGCCGGCCTGCGGGAAAACCTGACACTCACGGTGCCGCGCGGGCGCAGCCAGCAGCTGCAGGCCACACTGCAGCTGGATCGTCAGTTGATGGCGCCGATCGAGCAGGGCGCCGTGATCGGCAAGGTGGAAGTCCGCGACGGCGACAAGGTGATCCACACGGCCGACCTGATCGCCCTGGAAGGGGTGGAGCAGGGTGGCTTTTTTGCCCGTCTATGGGATAGTATCCGACTGTTTTTCTACGGCTTGTTCAACTGACAGCCCGTGTTGAACGTCAGCCCGCCCACCGGCGGGCTTTCGTGCTTGTGGATCACGAGTCCATCTACAGAAGTTGTGGTTATGAACGACGTACAAGCTCCAAAAATCGAGTTTCCCTGCGAGCGCTACCCCATCAAGGTGATCGGCGACGCCGGCGAAGGCTTCGCCGCGCTGGTCATCGAGATCATGCGCCGGCATGTGGCCGATTTTGACGAAAACACCCTGGTCATGCGGGACAGCAGCAAGGGTCGCTTCATGTCCGTGCAGGTGCTGATCACCGCCTCCGGTCCTGACCAGTTGCAGGCCATCCATATGGATCTTCGCGCCACCGGGCGCGTGCACATGGTGCTCTGATGGCGGCCGGGCTGCTGGGGGTGCGTGAGCTCGGCCTGGTGGAATACCTGCCGACCTGGCAGGCCATGCAGCGCTTCACCCAGGAGCGCGATGAACAGACCGGCGACGAGATCTGGCTTTTGCAGCATCCGTCAGTCTTCACCCAGGGCCAGGCCGGCAAGGCCGAACATGTGCTGTTTCCCGGTGACATCCCCGTGGTGCAGGTGGACCGTGGCGGCCAGGTGACCTACCACGGCCCCGGCCAGCTGGTGGTCTATCTGCTGATCGATGTGCGTCGACACAACCTGGGCGTGCGCGATCTGGTCAGCCGCATCGAGCAGAGCCTGGTGGATCTGCTGGCGGGCTACGGTGTTTCGGCGGCGGCGCGCCCCGATGCCCCGGGCGTCTATGTCGACGGTGCCAAGATCGCCTCGCTGGGCCTGCGCATCCGCCGCGGCTGCTCCTTCCATGGCCTGGCGCTCAATCTGGACATGGACATGCAGCCGTTCCGACGCATCAATCCCTGTGGCTATGCCGGACTGGCCATGACCCAGCTGCGTGACCTGCTGGGTCGGCCTATCGATTTTTCCGAGGTGAGTGCCCGCTTGCGCGATCAGCTCGTCACACACCTCGACTATGCAGGTTTCAAGGCCCTCGAGGGCGGGATCGAATCGCTATGAGCAGTCAGGAAAACGCCGGCAAGCCGGCCAAGCTGGAAACGGGTACCAAGCTGCGTGGCGCCGAGAAGGTGGCGCGCATTCCGGTCAAGGTCATCCCCACCGAGGAATTGCCCAAGAAGCCGGACTGGATCCGCGTGCGCGTGCCGGTGTCGCCCGAGGTGGACCGCATCAAGCAACTGTTGCGCAAGCACCGCCTGCACAGCGTCTGTGAAGAAGCCTCCTGCCCGAACCTGGGCGAGTGCTTCTCTGGCGGTACCGCCACCTTCATGATCATGGGCGACATCTGCACCCGTCGCTGTCCGTTTTGTGACGTCGGCCACGGCCGACCCAAGCCGCTGGATGCCGACGAACCGCTGAACCTGGCCCAGGCGATTGCCGACCTGCGCCTGCGCTATGTGGTGATTACCTCGGTGGACCGCGACGACCTGCGCGACGGCGGAGCCCAGCACTTCGCCGATTGCCTGCGCGAGATCCGCAAGCTGTCGCCGAACGTGCAGCTGGAAACCCTGGTGCCGGACTACCGCGGCCGCATGGACATCGCGCTGGACATCACCGCCACCGAGCCGCCGGATGTGTTCAACCACAACTTGGAAACCGTGCCGCGCCTGTACAAGTCGTCGCGCCCCGGTTCGGATTTCGAGTGGTCGCTGGACCTGCTGGAGAACTTCAAGAAGCGCGTCCCGGGCGTCCCCACCAAGTCCGGCCTGATGCTCGGCCTGGGCGAGACCGATGATGAAGTGATCGAAGTGATGCACCGCCTGCGCGAGCATGACGTCGACATGCTGACCCTGGGCCAGTACCTGCAGCCCTCGCGCAATCACTTGGCCGTCCAGCGCTTCGTGCACCCGGACACCTTCGCCTGGTTCGCCGAGGAAGGCGAGAAGATGGGCTTCAAGAACGTGGCGTCCGGCCCGCTGGTGCGTTCCTCGTACCATGCCGATCAGCAGGCTCACGGCGAGAAGATCAGCTGATCCGGTGCGGAAACGAAAAGGCGATCCTCGGATCGCCTTTTTTCGTTCTGCGGGGCTGTGGGAGCGGACTTGTCCGCGAGCTCTTGGTGCAGGCCGCCCCCCCCCAGGCTCGCGAATGAATTCGCTCCCACAGTCCTGGCCGGCTATCGCCTGCCGGTCTCCCGACGCAGTCGCTTGAGCAGCGAGGAGCTGGCAAAACCGTCGGCGGCCAGGCCGTGGTCCACCTGGAAGGCGCGGATCGCCTGGCGACTGTTGGCGCCGATGATGCCGTCAGGCTCTCCGAGGTCGTAGCCCAGCCGGTTCAGGCGCTCCTGCAATTCGATGCGCTCGGCCCGCGACAGCGGCCGCTCGTGATAGGGCCAGCGGGCGGAGATCTCGCCATTGCCGCTCAGCCGCTCGGCGAACAGGCCGATCGCCATGCCGTAGGCGCTGGAGTTGTTGTACTTGAGGATGGCGCGGAAGTTCGCCAGGGTCAGGAAGGCGGGTCCCAGATGCCCGGCCGGCAGCAGCAGGCTGGCTTCCTGGTCGCCGTATTGGGGCGGCAGGTTGGGGATGTTGATGCCCAGCTGCTGCCACTCCTGCAGTGTCTTGCGCGCCTGGGGGTCGGCCAGCCGGTAGTCGAAGTCCACCGGCAGCCCGACCTCGAAGCCCCAGGGTTGGCCCAGCCGCCAGCCGGAGCGTTGGAGGTAGTGCGCGGTGGACGCCAGGGCGTCGGCAGTGGAGTTCCAGATATCGCGCCGCCCATCGCCGTCGAAATCGACCGCATAGCGCTGATAGGTAGTGGGGATGAATTGGGTCTGGCCCATGGCACCGGCCCAGGAGCCCAGCATGCGGTGGGGCGAGATGTCGCCCTGCTGCAGAATCTGCAGAGCGGCGATCAGCTGCTGGTGGGCGAACTCCGGGCGGCGACCCTCATGGGCCAGGGTCGCCAGCGAGCGGATCACCGACTTGCTGCCCTGGGTCTGCCCGAAGTTGCTCTCCAGGCCCCAGATGGCCACCAGCGCCTGGCGGTCCACGCCATAGTGCTGTTCGATGCGGTGTAGCAGGGCGGCATGCTCTTCCAGCAGCTGCTCGGCGCGCGTCAGGCGGCGTAGCGACAAGGCGCCGTCCAGGTATTCCCAGATCGGTCGGGTGAACTCCGGCTGGCTGCGGTCGGCCGCGATCACCTGGGGATCGGGGCGCAGGCCGCGCAGCGCGGCATCGAGGATATCCGGGGCTATGCCTGCACGCAGTGCCTCGCGGCGAAACTCGGTGAGCCAGCTGGCAAAGCTGATCTGTTCCTCGCGCATCTCGGCCGGGCTCTGGCGCACTTCGGCGCTGGAGGGAAGCGGCAGGCTGGCGGCGATGAGCAGGAAAGCGGTGGAAGCGATCAACAGAGGAGGCCGAAGGGCGGCCGGAAAGAACGGCATGCGAAGCGGTCTCGAAATCGACTTACGGTACAAGACCTTATCACGGCTGAAAAAATTCAGGCGGCCAGAACGACGGAAGCCTCCCAGTTGCGCTGGGAGGCTTCGCGGCGGTAGCTGCCCTTGCCCTTCTTGGGCTGTTCCTGGCGGCTGCGGAACAGGGGCTGGGCGATGAGCGATCTGGCCTTGTTCGGCCGCTTGGGTTGTTTGGCCATGCAGGTTCTCCAGACGGTCGGTTGACTGGCGCGCATCATAGGGGTTGTGCAGAAATTGTCCAGCCTGATCTGGCCTTGGTCGTAGGGCGGGTCGGCGCTTTTCCGGCCGCCGCCTGTTACTGGCTCGGCAGCGGCAGACGCAGCCCGGCGATGTGCAGCGTCAGACTGGCAAGACCCGCCCAGGGATCGCCGGCGGCCTGGCCCTTGATCTGTGCATCGATCTGCTGGGCGTCGCGCAGCAACTGGCCCCAGCGACGGGCGCTGTGGCGTTGCAGCGCGCGTGATAGCAGCGGGCGGCGCTTGTCCCATACCGGCGGTTTGCACTGTGCGAAGGCCCGCTCCAGCGGCAGGCCCTGTTCATGCTGGAACGCCAGGTTGGCCAGCTGGCGCACCTCGCGAGCCAACGCCCACAGAATCACCGGCGCTTCCAGGCCTTCACCCCGCAGCCCTTCCAGCATGCGCAGCGCGTGCGGCGCCTGTCCGGCCAGGGCGGCGTCGATCAGGCCGAAGACATCGAAGCGGGCGCTGTCGGCCACGGCGGCCTGCACGGTGGCTGCATCGACCTTCTGGCCATCAGCCAGCAGCTTGAGTTTCTCGATCTCCTGCACGGCGGCCAGCAGATTGCCTTCCACCCGGGCGGCGATCAGTTCCACGGCTTCCGGGGTGGCAGCCAGGCCGGCCTGGCCCAGGCGCTGGTTGATCCATTGCGGCAACTGCTGGGCGTCCACCGGCCAGATCTGGATGAACTGGCTGGCCTGGCCCTCGATCAGTGCCTTGGCCCACTTGGTCTTCTGGCCGCTGCCGTCCAGCTTGGGCAGTTGCAGCAGCAACACGGAGTCTTCGGCCGGGCGCGCCAGATAGTCGAGCAGCGCGGCGGCGCCCTTGTCGCCGGGCTTGCCGGACGGCAGGCGCAGTTCAATCAGGCGTTTCTCGGCAAACAGCGACAGGCTGGCGCCCGCCTCGTAGAGCTGGCCCCAGTCGAAGTTGGCTTCCACATGGAACACCTGGCGTTCGCCGAAGCCCTGGCTGCGGGCGGCGGACCGGATGGCGTCGCAGGCTTCCTGGCAGAGCAGCGGCTCATCGCCGCTTACGGCGTACACCGGAGCCAGCGGTCCTTGCAAGTGCTTGCCCAGCTGGGCGGGGGACAGCTTCATGGGTTGGCGGATTCGGACGCGGCGCGCTGTTCGGCTTGCGCCTTGGCCGTGGCCTGGGCGTCGAGGCGTTCGAGCTCTGCGGGGGAGAGCACCTGCAGGCGGCGCACCAGTTGCTGCAGCAGATCGCGGCGCATTTCCTCCAGCTGCTGCTGGCGCTCCTGTTCCGAGCCGATCAGGTTGTTCTGGTCGTGGGCCACCACCTTCTGGGTTTCCAGGCGGTTTTCCAGCAGCGGATGCTGGCGGCTGCGGATCTGGTAGTCCAGGGCGGCGGTGAGTTCGTATTCGGCGCTGCGCGCCCCGCTGGTGAAGCTGGCGGTGCGCTGGTCGACCCTCTCTTCCAGCAGCACCAGTTGATAGGGTGCTCCGGGATGCACGCGCACGCCACGGTTTTCCAGCAGCGTACGCAGCTGCCGGGAGGCATCGCCGTAGCGGTCTTCGGCGCGCAGGTCCAGCTCGCGCAGGGCGAACGCCTCGCCGTTCCCGGTGCCGCGCAGTTGGAAACCGCAGGCGCCAAGCAGCAGCGCGGTGGCGACAATCAACAGGAAGCGATGCGGCATCGGTGGACCTCCATGGGGCTCGCCCCGGTACTTCCGGGGCGATGGGCACGGTTAGTTGGCGACGATGTTGACCAGCTTGCCGGGAACCACGATCACCTTGCGAATCGTCAGGCCTTCAGTAAAGCGCAGGACGTTCTCGTTGGCGCGGGCGGCGGCCTCCACCTCTTCGCGGCTGGCACTGGCGGGCACCTCGATCTGGCCGCGCAGCTTGCCGTTCACCTGCACGACCAGGGTCAGGTTGTCCTGCACCAGGGCGCTTTCGTCCACGCTCGGCCAGGCGGCGTCGATGATGTCGCCTTCCTTGCCCAGCTGCTTCCACAGCTCGTGGCAGATGTGCGGGGTGATCGGCGCGAGCAGCAGGGCCACGGTTTCCAAGCCTTCCTGCACGAGGGCGCGGTCCTGTTCGCTGGCGGTGGAGGCCTTCTCCAGCACGTTCATCAGCGTCATTACCTGGGCGATGGCGGTGTTGAACTTGTGGTGTTGGCCCACATCGACGCTGGCCTGCTTGATGGCCAGGTGGATGGCGCGGCGGACGGCCTTCTGCTCGTCGGTCAGGGCGGCGAGGTCCAGCGCGCCCGGCAGACCGGCGCTGACATGGCCGTGGGCCAGGCGCCAGACGCGGCGCAGGAAGCGGTTGGCGCCCTCGATGCCGGCGTCCGACCACTCGCAGCTCATGTCCGGCGGCGAGGCGAACATCATGAACAGGCGGCAGGTGTCGGCACCGTAGGCGTCGATCATGGCCTGCGGGTCCACCCCGTTGTTCTTGGACTTGGACATCTTCTCGGTACCGCCGATTTCCACCGGCAGGCCGTCGCTCTTCAGCTTGGCGGAGAGGATCTTGCCCTTGCTGTCGCGCTCGATCTCCACATCCGCCGGGTTGAACCAGTCCTTGCCGCCGTTGGGTAGGGTGCGGTAGTAGGTCTCGGCGACCACCATGCCCTGGGTCAGCAGGTTGGTGAACGGCTCGTCGGAGTTCACCAGGCCCTCGTCGCGCATCAGCTTGTGGAAGAAACGCGCGTACAGCAGGTGCAGGATGGCGTGTTCGATGCCGCCGATGTACTGGTCGACCGGCAGCCAGTGGTTGGCGGCGGCCGGGTCGACCATGCCCTTGTCATAGTTCGGGGAGGCGTAGCGGGCGAAGTACCAGGAGGACTCCACGAAGGTGTCCATGGTGTCGGTTTCGCGCTTGGCCGCGCTGCCGCACTTCGGGCAGGTGCAGGTGTAGAACTCGGGCATCTTCGCCAGCGGCGAGCCGGTGCCGTCCGGCACCACGTCCTCGGGCAGGACCACCGGCAGCTGGTCTTCCGGAACCGGCACATCACCACAGCTCGGGCAGTGGATGATCGGGATCGGGCAACCCCAGTAGCGCTGACGGCTGATGCCCCAGTCGCGCAGGCGGAACTGGGTCTTGCGCGCGCCGTGGCTGTCGGCTTCAAGGTCGGCGACGATGGCGTCGAAGGCGCCCTGGAAGTCCAGGCCGTCGTATTTGCCGGAATTGATGGTGGTCAGGCCGCTCTTGTCGGCGTACCAGTCCTGCCATTCGCTGGCGCTGAATTCCTTGCCCTCGCCGGCATACACCTGGACGATCGGCAGGCTGTACTTGTTGGCGAACGCGAAGTCGCGCTCGTCATGGGCCGGCACGGCCATTACCGCGCCTTCGCCGTAGCCGGCTAGCACGTAGTTGGCCACGAACACCGGCAGCTTCTGGCCGTTGATCGGGTGGATGACGAACTGCCCGGTGGGCATGCCCTTCTTTTCCATGGTGGCCATGTCGGCCTCGGCCACGGAGCCGGCCTTGCATTCGGCGATGAACGCGGCCAGTGCCGGATTGTTCTCGGCGGCGCGGGTGGCCAGCGGGTGCTCGGCGGCCACGGCCACGTAGGTGGCGCCCATGAGGGTGTCCGGACGGGTCGAATAGACCTTCAGCTGACCGTCGATACCGATGCTGTCGACATCGTAGTCGAAGACGATGTCGGCACCGAAGCTCTTGCCAATCCAGTTGCGCTGCATGGTCTTGACCTGCTCGGGCCAGCCATCGAGCTTATCCAGGTCGGCCAGCAGCTCTTCCGCATAGGCGGTGATGCGGAAGTAGTACATGGGGATCTCGCGCTTCTCGACCAGCGCGCCGGAGCGCCAGCCGCGGCCGTCGATCACCTGCTCATTGGCCAGCACGGTCTGGTCCACCGGGTCCCAGTTCACGGTGCCGTTCTTGCGGTAGATCACGCCCTTCTCGAACAGGCGGGTGAACAGCCACTGTTCCCAGCGGTAGTAGTCCGGCTTGCAGGTGGTGACTTCGCGGGACCAGTCGATCGCCAGGCCCAGGCTCTTCAGCTGGGCCTTCATGTAGGCGATGTTCTCGTAGGTCCACTTGGCCGGCGCCACCTGGTTCTTCATGGCGGCGTTCTCGGCCGGCATGCCGAAGGCGTCCCAGCCCATCGGCTGCAGCACGTTCTTGCCCAGCATGCGCTGGTAACGGGCGATCACATCACCGATGGTGTAGTTGCGCACGTGCCCCATGTGTAGCTTGCCGCTCGGGTAGGGGAACATCGACAGGCAGTAGTAGGTGTCCTTGCCGGGCTGTTCGTTGACCTTGAAGGAGTCCTTGGCGTCCCAGTGGGACTGCGCGGCGGGTTCGATTTCGCTGGGCTGATACTGTTCGTGCATGGCTACTGGCGCTGGGGAAAGGGAGGGGAATTCGAAAGCTCGCTAGCATACATGACCCCTGTCCGACTAGGGAAACCCGGTGTACCGGCGGGCGCCGTTGGTCGCGGGGGGATTGTCCGTCAGGGGGCGGCGCTAAGCTTCGACTCAGGAGCTGCAGCCATGTGGGGGACAGGGCGGCGCAGTGGTTTCCACATCGGTGCGACCCTTGCCGGGGACGGAGCTACGGCCATGTCACGAATGATCGAACAGCGCAGCCTGCCGCGTACGGAAGGCCTTTACGGGCGACTGCTCCAGCGCATGGAACTGGCCCTCGACAGGGCCGAGCGCCTGCCGCGCAGACGCCTGTCCGCGGCGGGCGAACTGGAGGTGACGGGGCTCAGTCCCGCCGAGGTCTCCCTGGTGCGCGCCTACCTGAGCCACGACGTGCAATGGCTGCGGGGCTGGCATGCCGCCGCGGAGGAGCTGGAACTGCTTCAGCGTCCTCCACGTGCCGAGGCGCTGGCGGAACGCCAGGGTGAGCGGCCGAGCCGGTCGCGCCTGGGGCGGACATCGCTGCGTTGTGCGCTGTGTGGCGCGCCGCACCCGGGAACAGGGGCGGGGGCCTGCCCGGGTTGCGGTTCGCGGCTGTTCAGGGCCGCGGAGGCGTGAGGCTGGAGCGCAGCCGCTGGCGGCGGTACAGCGCCCAGCCCAGCAGCCCCGTCACCAGCAGTGCCATCGGCCAGCCGCGCCAGCGCAGGTAGGGCGTCAGGCCCTGCATCGGCACCACGTCGCCCTGCAGGGTGGCCTGTTGGAACTGCGGGAGCTGTTTGCTGATGCGGCCGAAGGGGTCGATCAGCGCGGTGACGCCGTTGTTGGTAGCGCGGATCATCCAGCGCCCGGCTTCCAGGGCGCGCATCTGCGCCATCTGCAGGTGCTGCAGCGGGCCGATGGAGGAGCCGAACCAGGTATCGTTGCTCACCGTGAGCAGGATGTCGCTCTGCGCCGCCAGGCCGGCGGCAAACTCTGGGTAAACCACTTCGTAGCAGATGAACGGCGCCAACTGGTAACCGCGCGCCTGCAGCAGCGGTTGGTCGGCGTCGCCGCGGGCGAAGTCGGACATCGGCAGGTCGAAGAACTCGATCAGCCCGCGCAGCACATCCTGCAGCGGTACGTACTCGCCGAACGGTACCAGCTTCTGCTTCAGATACGTGCCGGAGCCGTCGCCCAGGCTGGTCAGCCCGTTGTAGTAGCGCAGCTCGCCCTCGGCGTTTGGTTGGCGAACGGGCAGGCCGGTGATCAGCGCGGCGCCGCGCTCGCGGGCATACGCGCCCATGGCCGCCAGATAAGACTCCACATGATGGCGTAGTACCGGCACTGCGGTTTCCGGCCAGACGATCAAGTCCGCGCGGGGCGCGTCCAGGGTCATGTCCCGGTATAGCGCCAGTTGGGCATTGAGCTGTTGCGGTTCCCACTTGAGCAGCTGCGGCACATTGCCCTGCAGGGCGACGACGCTGAGCGGCTCGCCCTTGGGCATGGTCCAGCTGTAGCCGCCGAGCAGCAGGCCGACCAGCCAGGGGGTGAACAACAACAACCGCGCGGTGCCCAGCAGGAGCTTGCTGTCGCGTACGCGCGCCAGCTCGACGATCAGCGTGGCGGACAGCGCCAGCAGGAACGACAGCAGCCACACGCCGCCCAGCGGTGCCAGGCTGCCCAGCGGGCCGTACAGCTGGCTGTAGCCGGCGAACAGCCACGGGAAGCCTGTCAGAAACCAGCCCCGGAAGGCTTCCAGCGCCACCCAGAGCGCGGCGAAAGCCACTGCATCGACCAGCGGCGTGCCGCTGCGCAGCCAGCGCGCCCACAGCCAGGCCAGCAATGCGAACAGCAGGCCAAGGCCGGCCACGAAGGCCACGGTGAGCAGCAACGCCAGCGGCACCGAGGCGGCGCCGTAGTCATGGATGCTGACGTAGACCCAACTGGTGCCCGCCGCAAACACCCCGAAGCCGTAGAACCAGCCGCGCGCCACGGCAGCGCGACCGCTGACGGTGCGCAGGCCCAGGTAGAACAGGGCGATGGACAGCAGCAGCAGGGGCCACAGATCGAAGGGTGAGAAAGCCAGCGGCGTCAGGCCGCCGGCGGCCAGGGCGATGACATGGCCGATCCAGCCGGGCTGGGTGATCCAGCGCATGGGCAATCCTTGTGCGAATACGGAGGAGCCGGGAGGCTAGCGGCAATGCGCCGTGCTCGGCAAGGTGGAAGGTTGTTGCACTTTCTGTGGGAGCGGAGCTCGCGGACAAGTCCGCTCCCACACAGCCGTGCTGCTAAGACTCCATCGGCGTCAGGCGCAGCAGATGGATGTTCTGGCTATCGGCGGTGAGGATGCGGAAGCGGTAGCCGCCGATCTCGGTTACTTCGTTGCGCTTGGGCAGGTGGCCGAAGGCATCGACAACCAGTGCGCCAACGTTATCGAAGGTGTTCTCGGGGAATTCGCTCTCGAAGAACTCGTTGAAGCTGTCCAGCGGGGTCTGCGCCTTGACGATGAAGTCGCCGCTGGGCAGAGGCTTGATGTAGCTGTCTTCCTCGACGTCGTGCTCGTCCTCGATGTCGCCGACGATCTGCTCCAGCACGTCCTCGATGGTGACCAGGCCGGCCACGCCGCCGTATTCGTCGATCACCAGGGCCATGTGGTTGCGGGTGCTGCGGAATTCCTTGAGCAGCACGTTGAGGCGCTTGGACTCCGGCACGAAGGTGACCGGGCGCAGGATCGAGCGCAGATCGAACGGCTGGTCGGGATGCTGCAGCATCATCGGCACCAGGTCCTTGGCCAGCAGGATGCCAAGCACGTCGTCGGGGCCCTCGCCGATGACCGGGTACCGGGAGTGCGCGGCCTCGATGATCATCGGCAGGAACTCGCGAGGTGTCTGGTCGGCGCGGATGGTGACCATCTGCGAGCGCGGCACCATGATGTCGCGGGCCTGCAAATCGGCGACCTGGATGGCGCCCTCGACGATGGAAAGGGCCTGCCGGTCGAGCAGGTGGTTCTCGTGGGCATCCTGGAGGACCTCCAGGAGTTCCTCGCGGTTGCGAGGCTCATGGACAAAGGCCTGGGTGATCCGTTCCAGCCAGGACCTGTGTTCACTAGATCGATCTACGCTCATGGTTCCTTTGCTCAGTAGTCATCGCCGGCGTAGGGGTCGGGATACCCCAGTTCGGCCAGCAGATCGCGTTCCAGGCTTTCCATTTCCTCGGCTTCGGCATCCTCGATGTGGTCGTAGCCAAGCAGATGGAGGCAGCCATGGATGACCAGGTGGGCCCAGTGGGCCTCCGGGGTCTTGCCCTGTTCCGCCGCTTCGCGCTCGACCACTGGCACACAGATCACCAGGTCGCCGAGCAGCGGGATATCCAGGAATTCGTCGGGTACGTCCGCCGGGAACGACAGCACGTTGGTGGCGTAGTCCTTGTGCCGCCAGGTGCGGTTCAGCTCGCGGCCCTCGTCTTCATCGACCAGGCGGATGGTCAGCTCCGAATCGCCACTGCGCTGGCGCAGGGCCAGTTCGCACCAGCGACGGAAATCGGCCTCGGCCGGGTGCTGGCCGTTACTGGCCAGCTGCAGATCCAGCTCAAGCATGGTCGTCGGTCCGCGCGCCCGGGTCGTTGTCGGCGGGGACGTGGCGGTTCGAGCGGCTGGTGGCCTGCTCGTCCTCGAAGCGCTCGTAGGCCTCGACGATGCGCTGCACCAGCGGGTGGCGCACCACGTCCTTGGGCTGGAAGTGGGTGAAGCTGATGCCCGGCACGTCCTTGAGGACCTTGATCACGTGGGCCAGGCCGCTCTTGGTGCCACGCGGCAGGTCGACCTGGGTGATGTCGCCGGTGATCACCGCCGTGGAGCCGAAGCCGATGCGGGTCAGGAACATCTTCATCTGTTCCAGCGTGGTGTTCTGGCTCTCGTCGAGGATGATGAAGCTGTTGTTCAGCGTGCGGCCGCGCATGTAGGCAAGCGGCGCGATCTCGATTACCTGCTTCTCGATCAGGCGCGCCACGTGCTCGAAGCCGAGCATTTCGTACAGCGCGTCGTAGAGCGGTCGCAGGTAGGGGTCGATCTTCTGGGCCAGGTCGCCAGGCAGGAAGCCGAGCTTCTCGCCGGCTTCCACCGCCGGACGCACCAGCAGGATGCGTCGCACCTGTTCGCGCTCCAGCGCGTCCACGGCAGCCGCAACGGCCAGGTAGGTCTTGCCGGTGCCGGCCGGGCCGATGCCGAAGTTGATGTCGTTGTCGAGGATCGCCTTGACGTAGCGCTGCTGGTTGGCGCCGCGGGGGCGGATCATGCCCTTCTTGGTGCGCAGCGCGACCCCGGCGTCGGCCTTGCCGGCTTCCAGCTCGACCATGGCCGACTCCTGCAGGAACAGGTGGACCAGTTCGGGCGAGAGTTCGACGCTCTTGGTTTCGCGGTAGAGGCGGCGCAGGAGGTTCTCGACGTTCTGCGTGTGGCGTTTGTCGCCGACCAGCTCGAACTGGTTGCCCCGGTTGCGGATTTCCACCGCCAGGCGCTGTTCGATCAGGCGCAGGTGTTCGTCGAATTGTCCGCAGAGATTGGCGAAGCGACGGGCTTCGAAGGGTTCGAGGGTGAAATGGTGGTGCTCGGTGGATGTGTTCAAGGGGCTAATAGGTGCCTTGGGCAGATAACGATGGCGGCAAGAATAGCGCCGGGGAGGTCGGGCGGGAAGCTGGGGCGCGTCAGCGGGCGGTTATTCGTCGTGTCGGCGAGCAGCCGGAGCGGCGCCTGTGGGAGCGGACTTGTCCGCGAGCTTCGCGGCTGGGCTGCAAAAAAGCTCGCGAATGAATTCGCTTGTATGTTTGTGCCTGTCGGGGATGAGGGACCA
>NZ_JBOY01000088.1:0-2347 GCF_000647775.1 Pseudomonas sp. RL
AAGGCCGCGCTGCTCGGCGTGGCGCAGCGCGACATCGTCGCCACCCTGCGCGCCGGCCTGGCCGGCGAAGCCGCCACCTACCTGCACGACGCCAGCAAGTACCCGGTGCCGGCCGTGCTGCAGTTGCCCGCCGAGCAGCACGGTTCGCTGGACGCCCTGCTGCAGCTGACGGTGCGTGGCGCGGCTGGCCAGTTGGTGCCGATCCGCGAACTGGTGACCCTCAGCGACAGCCTGCGCGAGCAGCCGATCTACCACAAGGACCTGCTGCCGGTGCACTACGTCACCGGCGACATGGCCGGGCGCGTGGACAGCCCGCTGTACGGCATGTTCAGCATGCGCGGCGAACTCCAGGACCTGCGGCTCCCCGGCGGTGGCCCGCTGGAGGAATACTTCATTAACCAACCCTCCGACCCGTGGCGCGGCTACAGCCTGAAGTGGGACGGCGAATGGCAGATCACCTACGAGACCTTCCGTGACATGGGCGCTGCCTATGCGGTCGGCCTGATCCTCATCTACCTGCTGGTGGTGGCGCAGTTCGGTTCCTACCTGACGCCGCTGATCATCATGGCGCCGATCCCGCTGACCATCATCGGCGTGATGCCCGGCCATGCCCTGCTCGGCGCGCAGTTCACCGCCACCAGCATGATCGGCATGATCGCCCTGGCCGGCATCATCGTGCGCAACTCCATCCTGCTAGTGGACTTCATCCACCTGCAGCAGGCCGCCGGCGTGCCGCTGCCCGAGGCGGTGGTGCGCTCGGCGATCACCCGCGCCCAGCCGATCCTGCTGACCGCCCTGGCGGCCATGCTCGGCGCCTTCTTCATCCTCGACGACCCGATCTTCAATGGCCTGGCCATCGCGCTGATCTTCGGCATCCTGGTTTCCACGGTGCTCACCCTGGTGGTGATCCCGCTGCTCTACTTCGCCGCCTACCACCGTAGCGGCGAAGCCAACCAACCCGCACAAGGAGTCTGACCCATGACCTCATGGCAAATCGTTCGCATGTTCGCCGGCGTTGTAATCCTCGCCTCCCTGGCCCTGGGCGTGGCCCAGAGCCCGCTGTTCCACAGCAGCAACTGGCTGTGGCTGACCGCCTTCGTCGGCGTGAACATGCTGCAGAGCGCGTTCACCCGCTGGTGCCCGCTGGAAATCGTCCTGCGCAAGGTCGGTGTGCAGCCCGGCTGCTGAGGCCAACGAAAACGTCAAGGAACATCGCCATGCAACTGCCCCGTCTGTCCGTCCTGCTGCTGAGCTGCGCGGCGCTGGTCTCGCCAGCCGCCCAGGCCCTGGACCTGTTCGAGGTCTGGCGCGCCGCCAGCCAGCATGACCCCGAGTTCGCCGCCGCCCGCGCCGCGCATGCCGCCGGCCTGGCCAGCCAGGATCAGGCCGGCGCCCTGTGGCGCCCGAACCTGATGCTGCAGGGCGGGGTGGCGGCCGCCTCGCTGGACAACCAGACACGCGGGGCAGTCTTTTCCCAGCCCACCCTGGGCTCGTTCAACGACGCGGCCTTCGACACGCAGATCGACAGCAGCACCCGCAGCCACTACGGCGTGGTGCTGCGCCAGCCGCTGTACGACCGCGAACGCTCGGCCCAGGGCCGGCAGTTGCGCATCCAGGCCGACGCCGCCGAGCTGGCCTGGGTCGGCGCCCAGCAGCAGTTGATGCTGCGCAGCGTCGAGCACTATTTCCAGTTGGCGCTCGCCGCCCGTCGCCTCGAACTGCTGGAACGCCAGCTCGAGGCGGTGGAGCGCACCGCCCGCGAGGCCGACGAGCGCTTCAAGGTCGGCAGCCTGCCGGTCACCGACCTGCACGAGGCCCGCGCGCGGGCCGCCGGCCTGCGCGCCCAGCATCTGGCCGCGCAGACCGAGCTGGACCTGCGCCGTCAGACGCTGGCCGACCTGATCGGTCGCCAGCCCGGCGACTCGCCGCTGACCCTGCCAAGCGACACGCCGGCGCAGATCGGCGCGCTGGAGGACTGGCTGGCTCGCGCAGCGCGCCAGAACACCCAGCTGCAGCTGGCCCAGACCCGCCAGCAGGGCGCCGAGCAGGAGGTGCGCAAGACCTCGCTGCCGCTGTCGCCCACCCTGGAGCTGGTGGCCAGCCACGGCCGTGAAAAGCTTTCCGGCGATGCCGAGGTCGGCTCGGCCAGCTATAGCGCCGAACAGAGCATGGTCGGCCTGCAGGTGTCGGTTCCGCTGTATACCGGCGGCATGCGCTCGGCGCGCCAGGATGAGGCGCGTGCCCGCCTGGCCGAGGCCGAGGCCGAGCTCGACCACGGCCGCCTGCTGGTGGCCCGGCAGACCCGCGCCGCCTGGCTGGCGCTGTCGGTCGGCCGCGAACAGGCGCA
>NZ_JBOY01000089.1:0-7675 GCF_000647775.1 Pseudomonas sp. RL
CTGCCGTCGGCACGGGGAGGTCGCTACTTTTTCAACAGAATCGGCCAGAAGCAGACAGTCGTTCATGCCCCTTTTTTAGCGTTCTATCGCTCGAAATCGCGCCTGCCTACTGTGGTCAGATCACCTTCCGGAAGTTTCTTGCGGCCCGAACCCTCGCGCTATATCGCATTGAACGATGCGCACACATTACCGCAAGAATCAATGCGCAGTTTTGCATGCTCAGCGCCTACACAACTTTGCTCACAGTAAATTCTTTATCGCAAGACTGCATTTTTTTGAATAAAAAAATTAAAATCTTCATACACCTACATACGGAGAAGGCAAATGAATAATTGGCTGTTTTTGGCTGTTGCAATATTTGGTGAAGTAGTAGCCACATCTGCTTTAAAAGCAAGCGAAGGATTCACAAAACCACTTCCGTCAATATTAGTTGTTTTAGGTTACGGCCTCGCTTTTTACTTTTTATCCCTAGCCTTAAAGACTATTCCCATGGGCATTGCATATGCAGTTTGGGCAGGGCTCGGAATTGTATTGGTGACAGCTGTCGCCTGGGTATTTTATGGGCAGAAACTAGATATTTGGGCGTTCATCGGCATGGCAATGATTGTTGGCGGCGTTGCTGTTCTTAACTTACTGTCTAAAGGTAGCGCCCATTAGCTCTACTGAGCTGGAATAGGTAAAACTTCAGCTTTAACCACGTCAGCAGCTAATGGCCTGTCTCGAACTGAGCGGGATTGCCGGTAAAAGAGTATGCCTATTCCAACCTATTGTGGTCGCTCACGACCGGCCAAAAACGGACACTGCCAACCCATTGGAAAAAAACTGAGCGTTGCTTTCCGTTAAGTTTGGTAGTTGCAAGCGCCGTTCAGGAAGAATTGCTCGATCAACGCCGCCATACCTGCGCGTGCGATACGGCCGCGGCGCTCGGCGTCTACCAGGCCGAAGATCAAGGAGGAGAAGATTTCGGTAAGCGCCGGGGCACCGATATCGATACGGAATACGCCCAGTTTTTGCCCGCGTAGAAAGAACTCGTCCAGCGTTTCTGAGTAAGGCAGCCATCGGCAGCCGCCTGCATCTAAATCAAACGTGTCCGGGCGCCACTGAAATGAGAGGAAAACCAACAACTCCCTGTGAGTCAAATGGCCTTCGATCAGGCGATGCAATGCGTCCAAGGGCGCCGACTCAAGATCGGCATCGGCAATGACCCGATAAATAACCACCGAACCATGATCCAGAAGCATCTCGATCAGGTTGTCGCGGGTGCCGCAAAACCTGTTTAGCGTCGCCTTGCTGACTCCCGCTGCCTGGGCTATTTCTTTGAACGTGGCTCGCGGGTGGTCAACGATGGCGATCGCCAGGGCCTTCAGCAATTTCTCATCGGCAGCAGTTAAATCCATCGGTCACTCTTTATCTATCGCAGGCAGATGCGGGTATTTTGCCTAGGGAAACTCTGAAAAAGCCCCTGTTTCGCGAAATCACTGCCCTGTAACCCGTATGGTTGCTGGGATGCATTTTTCGAGCGAAGACTTTTTCAGACCATCCCTAGAACACTCATTTTTCTCAAAGAGGATACTAGCTTTGTTCACACTAAAATCAGATGAGTCAATATTGACTCATTTGATTTTAGTGTGGATCATGCGCGGCTTCGACTACGTACTGGCTTCGTGCTTGGGTGAGATATGAACAAATTTCGCGAGTGGATCACTTTTTCCGTGATCTCCTGTTTGGTCGCCGTGACCCTGGTTGGCTGCGACAAGCCCGAAGAGCAAGGGGAGGAGGCGCCGGCGCGTGAAGTCGATGTGCTCAGCGTGCAGACCGAGCCCTTCACCGTGGTTGCCGAGCTACCAGGACGCATCGAGCCGGTGCGTGTCGCCGAGGTGCGCGCGCGGGTGGCGGGGATCGTGCTCAAGCGCACCTTTGAGGAAGGGGCCGACGTGAAGGCCGGCGACGTGCTGTTCCAGATCGACCCTGCGCCGTTCAAAGCGGCCCTGTCGCGGGCGCAGGGTGAACTGGCCCGCGCCGAGGCGCAGTTGTTCCAGGCCCAGGCGATGGTTCGCCGATACGAGCCGCTGGTGAAGATCAACGCCGTCAGCCAGCAGGATTTCGACAACGCCAAGGCCGCTCTGCAGAGTGCCCAGGCCGACAAGCGATCGGCCCAGGCCAATGTCGAAACCGCCCGCCTGGACCTGGGCTATGCCGAGGTTCGCGCACCCATTGCCGGACGCATCGGCCGAGCCCAGGTCACCGAAGGGGCGCTGGTAGGCCAGGGTGAGGCGACTCTGCTAGCGCGTATCCAGCAACTTGATCCGGTGTACGCCGACTTCACCCAGCCGGCTGCCGACGCCCTGCGCCTGCGCGCGGCCATCGCCGAGGGCAAGGTTGCCGGCGCTAGCGACCAGCCGTTGTCGCTGCGCGTCGATGGTACCGATATCGAGAGCAAGGGCACGCTGCTGTTCACTGATATCTCGGTGGATCGCAGCACCGGGCAAATCGCCCTGCGAGGGCAGTTCGACAACCCCGAGGGCGTGTTGCTGCCGGGTATGTACGTGCGTGTGCGCACGCCGCAGGGGCTCAACCAGAACGCCATCCTGGTGCCGCAACGTGCCGTGCAGCGTTCGGCTGACGGTCAGGCCAGCGTGATGCTGCTGGGGCAGGGCGATACCGTCGAGGCGCGCCAGGTCACCACCGGTGCCATGCAGGGCTCGCGCTGGCAGATCAGCGAGGGCCTGCAGGTCGGCGACAAGGTGATCACCAGCTCGCTGGCGGCTATCCGTCCGGGCGCCAAGGTCATCCCCCGCGAGCAAGATGCCGCCGAAGCCGCTCCACAGTCCCAGGCGCAGTAAGCCGGAGAACCTCTCATGTCCCTGTTTTTCATCCGGCGCCCCAATTTCGCCTGGGTAGTCGCCCTGTTCATCTCGCTGGGTGGCCTGCTGGCCATCCCGTTCCTGCCGGTGGCGCAGTACCCCAACGTGGCGCCGCCGCAGATCACCGTGACCGCCACCTATCCCGGCGCTTCGGCGCAGGTGCTCACCGACTCGGTGACCAGCGTCATCGAGGAAGAACTCAACGGCGCCAAGAACCTGCTGTACTTCGAGTCCACCAGCAACGCCAACGGCATCGCCGAGATCACCGTCACCTTCCAGCCAGGGACCGACCCCGAACTGGCCCAGGTTGACGTGCAGAACCGTCTGAAGAAGGCCGAGGCACGTATGCCGCAGGCCGTGCTGACCCTCGGCATCCAGACCGAGCAGGCCACCGCCGGCTTCCTGCTGATCTATGCGCTGAGCTACACCGATGGCGACAAGGACGCCAACGTCACGGCGCTGGCCGATTACGCCGCGCGCAACATCAACAACGAAATCCGTCGCGTGAACGGCGTCGGCAAGCTGCAGTTCTTCGCCTCCGAGGCGGCCATGCGCGTGTGGATCGATCCGCAGAAGCTGGTCGGCTACGGCCTGTCCATCGATGACGTGAACAACGCGATCCGCGCGCAGAACGTGCAGGTGCCGGCCGGTGCCTTCGGCAGCACGCCGGGTTCCAGCGAGCAGGAGCTGACGGCGACCCTGGCGGTCAAGGGCACCCTGGACAACCCGCAGGAATTCGCCGCCATCGTGCTGCGTGCCAACCAGGACGGCTCGCGCCTGACCCTGGGCGACGTGGCACGCATCGAGGTCGGCAGCCAGGACTACAACTTCGGCTCGCGCCAGGACGGCAAGCCCGCCGTTGCCGCCGCCGTGCAGCTGTCGCCCGGTGCCAACGCGATCCAGACCGCCGAGGCGGTCAAGCAGCGTCTGACCGAGCTGTCGGCCAACTTCCCGGACAACGTCGAGTTCTCCGTGCCGTACGACACCTCGCGCTTCGTCGACGTGGCCATCGACAAGGTCATCATGACCCTCATCGAGGCCATGGTGCTGGTGTTCCTGGTGATGTTCCTGTTCCTGCAGAACGTGCGCTACACCCTGATCCCGTCCATCGTCGTGCCGGTGTGTCTGCTTGGTACCCTGACCTTCATGTACCTGCTGGGCTTCTCGGTGAACATGATGACCATGTTCGGCATGGTGCTGGCCATCGGCATCTTGGTGGACGACGCCATCGTGGTGGTGGAGAACGTCGAGCGGATCATGGCCGAGGAAGGCCTGGCGCCGGTGCCGGCGACCATCAAGGCGATGGGGCAGGTGTCCGGGGCGATCATCGGTATCACCCTGGTGCTGTCGGCGGTGTTCCTGCCGCTGGCCTTCATGGCCGGCTCGGTGGGGGTGATCTACCAGCAGTTCTCGCTGTCGCTGGCGGTGTCGATCCTGTTCTCGGGCTTTCTTGCGCTGACCTTCACCCCGGCGCTGTGTGCCACGCTGCTCAAACCGATCCCCGAGGGCCATCACGAGAAGACCGGTTTCTTCGGCTGGTTCAACCGCAAGTTCACCGCCCTGACCGGCCGCTACACCAAACTCAACGGCAAGCTGGTGCCGCGCGCCGGGCGGGTGATGTTCATCTACCTGGGCGTGGTGGTGCTGATGGGTTTCTTCTACCTGCGCCTGCCGGAATCCTTCGTGCCGGTGGAAGACCAGGGCTACATGATCGTCGACATCCAGTTGCCGCCAGGCGCTACCCGTGAGCGCACCTCGGCCACGGGTGAGGAGCTGGAAGAGTTTCTGATGGCCCGCGAGGCCGTGCAGACGTCCTTTCTGGTCCTCGGCTTCAGCTTCTCCGGCATGGGTGAGAACGCGGCCATTGCCTTCCCGCTGCTCAAGGACTGGTCCGAGCGAGATTCTTCGCAGTCGCCGGAAGCCGAGTCGGCTGCGGTCAACCAGCACTTCGCCAACCTCGATGACGGCGCGATCATGGCGGTGCCGCCACCGCCGGTCGAAGGCCTGGGCAACTCGGGTGGTTTCGCCCTGCGCCTGCAGGACCGCGCCGGCCTTGGCCGCGATGCCCTGTTGGCAGCGCGCGATGAAGTGCTGGGCAAGGTCAACGGCAATCCGAAGTTCCTCTACGCCATGATGGAAGGTCTGGCCGAGGCGCCGCAGCTGCGCCTGGTGATCGACCGTGAGCAGGCCCGCACGCTGGGTGTCAGCTTCGAAGCGATCAGCAGCGCGCTGTCCACTGCGTTCGGCTCGTCGGTGATCAACGACTTCGCCAACGCCGGCCGCCAGCAGCGCGTGGTGGTACAGGCCGAACAGGCCGAGCGCATGACGCCGGAAAGCGTCCTGCGCCTGCATGTGCCCAACGACAGCGGCAGCCTGGTACCGCTGAGTGCTTTCGTCACCACGAGCTGGGAGGAAGGCCCGGTGCAGGTCGCGCGTTACAACGGTTACCCGTCGATCCGCATTGCCGGTGACGCCGCGCCCGGCGTGAGCACTGGCGAGGCGATGCTCGAACTGGAGCGCATCGCTGCCGAGCTGCCCGAAGGTATCGGCTACGAGTGGACCGGGCTTTCGTATCAGGAGCGGGTCGCCAGCGGCCAGGCGACGATGCTGTTCGCGCTGGCCATCACCGTGGTGTTCCTGCTGCTGGTGGCGCTCTACGAGAGCTGGGCGATCCCGCTGACGGTGATGCTGATCGTGCCGGTCGGCGCACTCGGCGCGGTACTGGCGGTGACTGCCATCGGCCTGCCCAACGACGTGTACTTCAAGGTCGGCCTGATCACCGTGATCGGCCTGGCGGCGAAGAACGCCATTCTCATCGTCGAGTTCGCCAAGGACCTGTGGGAAGACGGCTACTCGCTGCGCGATGCCGCTGTCGAAGCCGCGCGCCTGCGTTTCCGCCCGATCATCATGACCTCCATGGCGTTCATGCTCGGCGTGGTTCCGCTGGCCATCGCCACTGGCGCCGGCGCTGCGAGCCAGCGCGCACTGGGCACCGGGGTGCTGGGCGGGATGCTCAGCGCGACCATGCTCGGGGTGATCTTCGTGCCGATCTTCTTCGTCTGGGTGCTGTCGCTGCTGCGCACCAAACCTCAGCAAACCGACAACCATCCCCTGCATAAAGCGGAGTAATGCGATGACCTCTCACTTCATGCTCCGTCGCGCTCTGCTGCCCCTGGCCATCGCCGCCCTGGCGGGGTGTTCGCTGGCCCCGACCTACGAGCGCCCGCAGGCACCGGTCGCGTCGCACTGGCAAGCCGCCGACGCGGAGGGCGCCCGTGCCCAGGCGCTGGACTGGCAGACCTTCATCGTCGATGCCGACTTGCGCCGCGCGGTGGATACGGCGCTGAGCAACAACCGCAGCCTGCGCCAGGCGCTGCTGGATATCGAAGCTGCGCGTGCCCAGTACCGCATCCAGCGTGCTGATCGCCTGCCTTCGATCAACGCCAATGCCAGCGGCAACCGCCAGCGCCTGCCTGCCGATCTGTCGCAGACCGGGCGCTCGGAAGTGACCAGCAACTATCAGGTCGGCCTCGGCCTCGCGGAGTACGAAGTCGACCTGTTCGGCCGCGTGCGCAACCTCTCCGAGGCCGCGCTGGAGACCTACCTGGCGACCGAGGAGGCGACCCGTGCCACGCAGATCAGCCTGGTTGCCGAGGTCATCCAGGCCTACCTGACCCGCGATGGTGCGCTACGCCGCATGGCCCTGGTCGAACAAACCCTGGACAGCCGCATGGCCTCGCTGGAGCTGGTCAGCCAGCGCCGTGCAGCGGGGGCCGCCACCGCCCTGGATTACCAGGAAGCGGTCGGCCTTGCCGAACAGGCTAGGGCCGAGCGCGAGAGCACCGAACGCCAGTTACGCCAGGCGGACAACGCCCTGGTCCTGTTGCTCGGCACGCCAGATGCCGCTCGCCTGCTGCCCGCGACGCCCCGCGACGACCTGATGGTGCTGCAGGACATCGCCCCCGGCACCAGCTCGGAACTGATCGAACGGCGCCCGGACATTCTCGCCAGCGAGCACCGCCTCAAGGCGCGCAATGCCGATATCGGTGCAGCTCGCGCCGCGTTCTTTCCCCGGATCAGCCTGACCGGTTCGGTGGGCAGCTCCAGTGCCGAGTTGTCCGGATTGTTCGATGGCGGCTCGCGGGCCTGGAGCTTTGCCCCGACGCTGTCGCTGCCGATCTTCGCCGGTGGCCGCAACCGCGCCAACCTGGACCTCGCCGAAGTGCGCCAGGACGCGGCGGTGGCCGACTACGAAGGCACCATCCAGACCGCCTTCCGCGAAGTGGCCGATGCCCTGGCCGCCACCGACACCCTGCGCCGCGAGGAGGCTGCCCGCCAGGCTCTGGCCGGTTCCAGCGAGGCTGCGATGGCCCTGGCTAAGGCGCGTTACGAGGGCGGCGTGGACGACTACCTGCGTTATCTTGACGCCCAGCGCAGCACCTTTAGCAACCAGACCACACTAATTCAAATCAGCACGGAACGGCAGATTGCGCTGGTTGACCTGTTCAGGTCTCTGGGCGGTGGCTGGGGCCAAACTGAACCGATGGCCGGGATCGGCGCTGAGTGAGCAAAGCCAGGAGTCCTGCATTCGAAGACAGGACTCTGGCTCCATCACCAGTGAGCTACTGGTCATCCACGGGGAAATCGCCTGATCGAGAATAAGACTCTCTGACGACTGGCAGGCCTATGGATTATTGGTGGCGGCAGCTAACGGCTCTATAAAGAGCTGCAAAAAATCACTGTAACGCATTGACTGACTGCTTCTGGCCGATTCTGTTGAAAAAGTAGCGACCTCCCCGTGCCGACGGCAG
>NZ_JBOY01000090.1:0-9618 GCF_000647775.1 Pseudomonas sp. RL
TTCACGGGCCGACGCAAGCTGACCAAGCAGGGCGATCCCGAGATACGCCGCCTGCTGCACAACGCCGCCATGACAGCCGCGCGCAAGGGCCATTGGAAGCAGCTATACGAGCAGTATCAAGCGCGTGGCCTGAAGAAGACCCAGGCGCTGGTGATCCTGGCTCGCAAGCTGGCCAGGATCGCCTTTGCTCTGATGAAGAAGCGGGAGGATTACATCCCTCGAACTGGCTAAAAGTGCTTGCAGGGCAACATAGAATCTCCCACGGTTGGCGGCCGAAACCGCCCTACTCCGCAAACAGATCCGGCCCGAACACCTCGTAATGGATGCGCCCCTCGGGAATGCCGAGGTTCTCCAGCGCGTCGTGCTGCAGGCGCATGAAGGGGATCGGCCCGCAGATGTAGTAGTCAGCATCCGGCAGCAGAATCTCGTCGCGGATCGCTTTCACGTCGACCAGGCCCGGGTGGTCGTAGTCCCTCCCCTCCACGTCCTCGTCCAGCGGCTCGTTGTAAAAGACAAGCACCTTGAAATTCGCGTGCTCGCGCTCCGCCTGGCGCAACCGGTCGCGCATGGCATGCACCCGGCTGTTGCGCGCGCCGTGCACGAACACGACCTGGCGCGCCGGATTCTGCAGCGCGGTCTTGAGCATGCTGACCATCGGCGTCAGCCCCACCCCGCCGCTGATCAGCACGATGGGCGTGTGCGCCTCGACATCGATGTGGAAGTTGCCGTAGGGCGGTGACACCTTCAGCTCGTCACCCACCTGCACATGATCGTGCAGCAGGCAGGACACCTGTCCCGGCGGCTGGCCGGGTTCGGCTTCGCGCTTCACCGAGATGCGGTAGGTGCGGCCGTTGGGCATGTCCGACAGGCTGTACTGGCGAATCTGCTGCAAGCCCAGCGTCGGCACCTGCACGGCCAGGCTGATGTACTGGCCGGGCTGGAAGTTCGCCAGCGGCCCGCCGTCGGCCGGCGCCAGCACGAACGAGGTGATCACCTCGCTCTCCGGGTTCTTCTCCTGCACCACGAAGGTGCGCCAGTCGTTCCAGCCGCCGGTGTGGTTGGCGCTTTCCTCGCGCAGGCGACGCTCCATGCCGGTCAGCAGATCGGCCAACTGGCCATAGGCCTGCGCCCAGGCATCGAGGATGTCCTGGCTGGCGGCCTCCTGCAGCACGTCCTTGATGGCGCCTAGCAGGTGCTCGCCGACGATGGGGTACTGGTCGGGCCGCACGCCGAGGCTGGCGTGCTTGTGGGCGATGTTCTCCAGCACCGCGGCAAGGGTTTCCGGCTGCTCGATGTTCGCCGCGTAGGCGTACACCGCGCGCGCCAGGGCTTCCTGCTGCTGGCCGCGCTGCTGGTGGGTCATGTTGAACAGGTTGCGCAGGTCGGGATGCGCCTCGAACAGGCGCTGGTAGAAGCGCCGGATGATGGTCGAGCCCTGCTCGGCCAGCACCGGCGCGGTGGCCTTGATGAGGTCCTTGGTGTCCTGGCTGAGCATGTCGCACTCCTGTAGGCGTTTGCCTTAAGCAAAGTGCGGCATGGCGCGGTTGTCAGCCCGATCCGACCGAGGGACCCGCTATTCCTCGCCGAGGCCGTCGCGCGCCTGCGGCGGCTGGCGCAGGGTGCGCCGCGGCGGGTAGGACGGCACCGACGGGAAGCGCGCCGAGGCATAGCGCACCACCAGGATCGCCACGGCCAGCAGCAGGATGGCGCCGGATACGTAGATCACGCCGAGGTCCGGCCGGTGGTGGTGGGAAATGTCGGAAATCATCAGGCGGGTCAGCGCGGTGATCGCCACATAGATCAGAAAGCGCACCGGCATGTGGTTGGTCTTGAAGTAGATGCCAACCATGGCACCCAGCTCCAGGTAGATGAACAGCAGCAGGATGTCGTCGATGCTCGCCGAGCCCTTGGCCACCATTTCGAGGAAGGCCACCACCGCCGCCCAGGCGGTGATCGCACCGATGGCGAACAGCGCCAGGTAATGGAAGGCCTCGGCCAGCAGGTTGCCGAGCGACTCGGCCAGTTCATGCAGGTTGTTGCGCAGGGTGTCGGCCCAGTTCTGTTTCACGGCGTGGCTCCTTGATGGCAGGGCGGCTAGACGAAAGTCGAATGCAGGCAGCATGCCATGTCTTTATGCGCAGCAACCAGCGTCTTGGGGGTTTGCAGCGTGATGGCAAATCCCTATACTGGATAAACAAACAGTATCCAACCAACCCTTGGAAGAAGGCAGGAGTGATGAATGGCCGTCGAAGTGGTGTACCGCAGCTCGCGCGATCCGGAGCGTCTGTTCATGGATAAGGCCGAAGCCGATCGTTACGACAAGATGCTCGAGCTGGCCGAGGCGCTGGCCGCGGCGCTGGAGAAGGCCGTGCCCTCGCTCGGCGAGGAGCAGCGCGAGGAAGTGGGCATCTTCATGGCCCGCAACCGCGAGGTGTTCGCCAAGGCCTTCAAGGGCCCGGTCGATCTCTCCGAGCTGAACTACGAGAAGCTCTGAACGGTTTTGCAGAAGGGCCATGGCACCGCCCCGCGACACCCCCCTCTCTGTCGCGGCCATGTTTTCCTTCTGCACTTTTATTGGAGCCACCCACCCGGCGGTGGCCAACGCTGCGCGTTCCACCCTACGGCGCGCCCGGCTTCTCCAGCGCCTCCACCAGCGCCTTGAGAAAGCGCGCCGCCTCGCCGCCGGTGATCACCCGGTGGTCGAAGGTCAGCGACAGCGGCAGGATCGGGTGCACCTCCACTTCGTTGCCGCCGGCCACCGGTTCGCGGCGAATGCCACCCGCACCGAGGATCGCCACCTGCGGTGGCACCACCACCGGACTGGCGTAGCGCCCGAACAGAGTGCCGTAGTTGGACAGCGTGAAGGTCGCGCCCATCATCTCCTGCGGCGGAATCGAACGTGCCTGCACGTCGGCGCGCAGCCGCGCCATGCCGGCCCTGAGGTCTTCCGCCGAGCGATTGCCGACATCGCGCAGCACCGGCACGAACAACCCGTCCGGCGTGTCCACGGCGATGCCCAGGTCGAGGGTTTCATGCTGCTTGAGCAGCATTCGGTGCCCGTCGAACCAGCTGTTCAGCCCCGGTTCGACGCGCGCCGCCTCGGCGATGGCCAGGGCCAGGCGCACCAGCGGGTCGCGTGGTTCGGCCCAGCGTTGCAGGTCGGCGTCGCCGAAAATCGTCACCGGCACCACCTCGGCGTGCGCGCGAGCCATGTTCAGCGCCATGCTGCGCCGCACGCCGCGCAGCTTCTCGCCTTCGAAGGCGCCAGCAGAGCCCTGGGCCGCCGTTTCCACGTCGGCTCGGGTGATCAACCCGTCAGGGCCGCTGCCCTGGAGATCCTCCAGGCGCACCTTCAGGCGGTTGGCCAGTTGGCGCACCGCCGGCGTCGCCCGTGGCGCCAGGTGCTCACGGGTGGACGGAGCGGCACCGATGAAAAAGCGATCCTCCTGCGCGTCCGCCGTGCCGCCTTCCAGGCGGCCAACCACCGTGCCGCTGTCGTCCTCGCCTTCGTAGGCCAGCAGCGGTTCACCGACATGCAGGATGTCTCCCGGCGCGCCGAAGGTCTTGACCACCACGCCATCGTAGGGCGCGGGAATGTCGACGATGGCCTTGGCGGTTTCCACCGAGACCAGCAACTGGTCGGCCTTCACGGTCTCGCCGGCCTGCACGTGCCATTCGACGATCTCCGCCTCCTGCAACCCCTCGCCCAGGTCGGGCAACTTGAAGTGCTTCATCGTTGTTCTCCCAGATGTCCGTCAGGCGTAGTCCAGTACCGTCTCGCAGGCGGCGAGGATGTCCTCGACGCCCGGCAGGTAGAGCTGTTCCAGCCGGTACAGCGGTGGCGGGATGTCCGGCGCGGTGACCCGCTGGATGGGTGCGCGCAGGTCGAGCCAGGCGCGCTCGTACAGGCTGGCGGCGATTTCCCCGCCCAGCCCGCCGCTCCTTGGCGCCTCGTGCACGATCACGCAGCGCCCGGTCTTGCGCAGCGAGGCTTCCAGGGTGTCGAGGTCCAGCGGCTTGAGGCAGGCGACGTCGATCACCTCGGCCTCGACGCCCTGCTCGGCCAGGCGTGCCGCCGCCTGCAGGGTTTCATGCACGCTGGCGCCCCAGCTCACCAGCGTCAGGTCCTGGCCTTCGCGCAGGGTGAAGCAGCTGTCCAGCGGCAGGCGTTGGCCATCGTCCTGCAGCGGCTGCGGGTTCATGCGGTACAGGCGGGTGGGCTCCAGAAAGAGCACCGGATCGGGATCGTCGATGGCCGCCAGCAGCAGCCCGTAGGCGCGCGCCGGCGAGGAAGGCACCACCACGCGCAGGCCGGGGATGTGCGCGAACAGCGCCTCGGTGCTTTCGCTGTGGTGTTCCGGCGCGCGGATGCCGGCGCCCATCGGCGTGCGCATCACCAGCGGACAGGACAGCCGCCCGCGCGTGCGGTTGCGCAGGCGGCTGGCATGGGATACCAGGTGCTCCATGGCGGCGTAGATGAAGCCCATGAACTGGATTTCCACCACCGGCTTGAGGCCCTGAGCGGCCATGCCGACGGCCAGCCCGCCGAGCATGGTTTCCGCCAGCGGCGTATCGATCACCCGCTTGCGCCCGAAGCGCTCGCGCAGCCCCAACGTGGCGCGGAACACGCCGCCGTTCACGCCCACGTCCTCGCCGAGCACCACCACGTTCTCGTCATCGGCCATGGCGCGGGCCAGCGCCAGGTTCACCGCTTCCACCAGGCTGTAGGTCTTGTCACTCATGGGCCTGCCCTCCGCGCCGAGCGACGCGCTCGCGCATCTGCTCGCGCTGCTCGGCCAGGGGGGTCGGCCAGCGCTGGTAAAGGTGCTCGAACACCTGGTCCGGGTCGGGCTCGCCGATGCGCTCGAAGCGTTCCACGGCCTGCTGCAGCTGCGCCTGGCAGTGCTCGATCAGGTCCTGCTCGCGCTGCTCGTTCCAGTTGCCGCGGCTGGCCAGGAATGCCTGCAGACGCTTGATCGGCTCGCGCGCCCAGGCGGCGGAGACTTCCTCGTTCGGCCGGTAGCGGCTGGCGTCGTCGGCGGTGGTGTGGTCGCTGAGGCGGTAGCTCAGGCATTCGATCAGCGTCGGCCCCTTGCCCTGGCGGGCGCGCTCCAATGCCGCCTGGATGCGCGTGTAGACCGCCAGCACGTCGTTGCCGTCCACCTGCTCGCCGGGGATGCCCGCGCCGACAGCCTTCTGCGCCAGGGTCGGTGCGCCGCATTGCAGGCTGCGCGGCACCGAGATGGCCCACTGGTTGTTGTTGATGATGAAAACCACCGGCAGCTGCCAGGCACCCGCCACGTTGAGGGCTTCGAGGAAGTCGCCCTTGCTGGTGGCGCCGTCGCCACAGGTGGTGGCCACGGCGCGGTGCTGGTCGCGAATGCGCATCGCCGCCGCCACGCCACAGGCATGCAGCGCCTGGGTGGCGATGGGCACGCAGATGGGGAAATCCTCGCGGGCCAGCGGGTCGGCGAAGGCGCTGCCGCGCTCGTCGCCACCCCAGTAGAGCAGCACCTCCTCCATGCGCGCGCCGCGCATCAGCTGCACCCCGGTGTCACGGTAATAGGGCACCAGCACGTCATCCGGGCGCAGCGCGGCGCCCAGTGCCACGCCGATGGCTTCCTGGCCGAGGCCCTGGGCGAAAGTGCCGATCCGCCCGGTGCGCTGCAGCGCCACGGCCTTCTGGTCGAACAGGCGAGTCAGCACCATCTGCCGATACAGGCGTTCCAGCAATTCGGCATCGTCGGCGCAGGGTGGCAGCGCGGCGCAGGGCCGGCCGTCGGGGTCGAGAAAACGCGTGAAGGGGATTGCAGGGTCGTGCATGCCAGTCTCCTCGGCGCCTTATGGGCGCGGTGGTCGAACCCGATGGGCTTGTGGCCCGGGTCCGTGAGCGAAACCTGTGCGTTGGCGATTACCAGCTGCCGTCAGCCAAACAGTAGCCTTTCCGCCTGCTGGTCGGCTACCCGTGCCGGCGAGCGCTTTTCTGCCTGGGCATGGGCGTAGATATCGGTGAGACGCCGGGGAATCTCCTGCATCTGCGCGGTGATGCGCTCCGGCGGCGCGCCTTCGTGCTGCAGGGAAACATAGATCAGTCCGCCGGAGTTGATCACGTAATCCGGCGCGTAGAGGATGCCGCGCGCTTCCAGTTCATCGGCGATACCCGGGTGGCTCAGTTGATTGTTGGCCGCGCCCGCCACCGCCGCGCAGCGCAGCTGGGCCACCGTCAGGCTGTTGAAAATGCCGCCCAGCCCGCAGGGCGAGAGGATGTCGCAGGGTGTGGCCAGCAGTGCCTCGCTGGGTACCGGATGGGCGCCGAACTGTTCGACCGCCAACTGCACCAGACCCGGGTTGTGGTCGCTGACCAGCAATTCGGCGCCGGCCGCGGCGAGCTGTTCGGCCAGCGCAAACCCCACGTGGCCGAGCCCCTGTACGGCGATGCGCAGGTCTTCCAGATCGTCGCTGCCCAGCCGTGCCAGTGCGGTGGCACGGATGCCGGCGAACACTCCGAGGGCGGTGTGCACCGACGGGTCGCCGCCCTGGCTGGTGCTGGTCACATGGGTGGTCTGCCGGGCGACACAGTCCATGTCGGCGGCAGAGGTGCCGCTGTCCACCGCAGTGATGTAGCGACCGCCCAGTGAATCCACCATTCGCCCGAAGGCCTCGAACAGCGCGGCGCGATCATTCAGGTGCGGTGGGCGCATGATCACCGCCTTGCCGCCGCCCTGTGCCAGGCCCGCCAGCGCGGCCTTGTAGCTCATGCCCTCGGCCAGGCGCATGGCGTCGCGGATCGCGCTCTCCTCGTCCGCGTAGGCAAGGAAGCGGCAGCCGCCGAGCGCCGGCCCCAGCCGGGTATTGTGGATGGCGATGACCGCCCGCATGCCGGTGGCGGGGTCATGCGCAAGGTGCAAGGCCTCCAGCCGGACGGCCTCCATCTGGGCAAACATGGCATCCCTCCGCCGGGCCTGAGTGATCTGGTGCAAGCAGTATAGGTGGCGGCTGCGGGTCGACTGGACGGGCCGGCAAGGCCCGTCTACAAGAATGGGGTCACTTGGAGGCGCGATGAATGGATGCCCGCGAAGCCTGCCTGTCCTGTCTGCGTCGGGGTACGGATGCCCTGTTCGAGGCGGCCCTGTGGATCGCTGCCGAGCACGATCCCACCTTCCAGCCCGAAAGCCTGCTGGCCACCGTCGAGCGCCTGCGCCATCGCCTGTCGACCAGTCTGCCTACCCTGCCGGCCCGCGAGCAGGCGCAGCCGCTGTTACGCCTGCTGAACGCGCTGGACTTCCATGAAGACACCAGCGGCCCGGACAGCGTCCTGGCCCACCGGGTGCTGCAGCGCCGGCGGGGCCAGCCATTGATGCTGGGCCTGCTGGCCCTGGAGCTGGCCCGCCGGCTGGACATTCCGCTGCGCGGCATCAACTTTCCCGGTCGCTTCCTGCTGCGAGTGCCGGGTGCCGACCATTTGCTCGACCCGGCTGGCGGCCGGCGGCTGTACCTGAACGATTGCCGCGAGCTGCTCGAACGTCGCTACCAGGGCAAGCTGCAGCTCAACTCCAGCCATCTGCAGCCCTGCTCGCCCGCAGAGCTGCTGCAACGCATCTCGCGCAGCCTGCGCCATCAGCACCAGAAAGCCGGCCAACTGCTCGCCGCGCTGAAGGATGCCGACCGGGTGCTGCAACTGGGCGTGCCCACGGTGGCCGACCACCTGGCCCGTGCCGATCTCTACCAGCGCCTGGAATGCCCGCCCGGCGAGCGCTACGACCTGCAGCACGCCCTGCTGCTCTGCGAGGACCCCGGCGAGCGCCTGCGCCTGACCGAGCGCCTGCGCGAAGCGGGCACGCCCGACGTGGTGCACTGACAGTCGACGTGGCCGCCCAGGCCACTAGAATGGCGGTCTCCCCCTGGCTTGGAAGCGTGCCCATGCTGTTTGGCGTCCTGTTGGTCATGACCTGGTTGATCCTGCTGATTCGCTACCCGCACAAGGCGTTGCCGGTGTCGCTGGTCGCGCTGCTCGGCATCGGCCTGCTGGCCAGCTGGGTGCTCTGGCAGGAGGCCCGCGACGAAGACCGCCTGGCCCGTCTGGAACTGAGCCTCGACTACGCACCCGGTCAGTGCCCGGCCCATCGCCCGCTGCGCGTCTCCCTGCGCAACACCAGCACGCTGCCGCTGCGCGAGCTGACCTGGCGCATCGCCGCCTACCCGGCCGAAGACGACCTCAACCTGGCCCGCTCGGAAACCGTGGCGCGCTACCACGGTGCCGCGCCGCTGGCCCCCGGCGCGCAGTGGCACGACTGCCTGCCACTACCGGCCCTGCGCCCCGGCTATGTGCCCGAATCCCTGGTTTTTCGTGCCGAGCGGCGACGCGGCCACTTCGCCGATTGAGGCCCGTCAATCGCCGCCATAGAGATTGCCAAGTTCCTCCGCAGGTCGTGCGCGGGCACAGTAGCCACCAACGAACACCGCTTCCCTCAAGGAGGAACGTATGCACCTGATCGCCCGACTGCTGACGCCCGCGCAACCGAACCAGAACAGCCGCCACGCCTGCCAGGAGCACCCGAATTTCTGGATGTACCCCTGCCAGTGAGCACCAGCCGCAAGCGGCCTGTTCGATCAGGCCTCTTGCGTTTTTATTAATACGAATTATTCTCATCTAGCCTTTTCACAGGAGAGATGAGCCATGACCTACCTGATCGACGCCTGGCTGGACCACCCAAAACCCTACCTGCGTGTGCTGGATCGAGCCACCGGCTCGGTTTGCGTGCGCCTCGAAGGGCAAGAGCTGCAGGAACTGCGCGAACAGGGCGAACTGGACCCCGCCGTGCTCACCACCGACCGGCCCGGCGAACTCAAGGAACTGGTGCGCACCCTGTTTCTGTTCAGCTACGCCAGGGCGCTGCGCGCCTGAACCAGACACCGCGCCGCCCCTGCGCTGCACGCCGTGCCAGCCGCCTGGGTGTAGGGTGGTCAACGCTGCGCGTTGGCCACCGCGGCGCTGACCCGCCGACAGCGGTAGAATCGCCGCCTTTCCCCAACCCAGTCGCCGTTCCATGCCCCAGCCCTCTTCCCCCATCGTCGTCATTGGCGGCGGCCCCGCCGGTCTGATGGCCGCCGAAGTACTGACCCAGGCCGGGCTGTCCGTGGATCTGTACGACGCGATGCCCTCGGTGGGCCGCAAGTTCCTGCTCGCCGGGGTCGGCGGTATGAACATCACCCACTCGGAAGCCCGCGAGGCCTTCCTGTCGCGTTACCGCGAAGCGCGTCCGGCGCTACAGCCGCACATCGAAGCCTTCGACGCCGAGGCGCTGCGCGCCTGGATTCACGGCCTGGGCATCGATACCTTCGTCGGCAGCTCCGGTCGGGTGTTTCCCACCGACATGAAGGCCGCGCCGCTGCTGCGCGCCTGGCTCAAACGCCTGAAGGACAGTGGAGTACGCATCCACACCCGCAGCCGCTGGCTGGGCTGGAACGACACGGGTCAGTTGCGCATCGCCAGCGAACACGGCGAACAGGCCGTCGACGCCGCGGCGGTGATCCTGGCGCTGGGCGGTGGCAGCTGGGCGCGGCTGGGCTCGGACGGCGCCTGGGTGCCGCTGCTGCAACAGCGCGGCGTGCCTGGCG
>NZ_JBOY01000091.1:0-12810 GCF_000647775.1 Pseudomonas sp. RL
GGTAATGCAGAGGAAGCGGCGGCGGCTTATCTATGTCCGTGCGTCGAGCTGCACAAAAGCCACAGCGGCCGCTGAAAGCGGCCATAGACGGGGCCTCTGGCCCCTCGGCAGGGCGAGCCCTGCCTACCCGAGAGCCTGCGAACTGGCAGGCTGCTGGGCACCATGGGCTGCAGCGGTGAGCACGTCGAGAGCCGTCCGCGCTGCGTCGATCTCTTCGGGCGTGTAGTCTGCTCGGCGCTCTCGCATGTAGTCGATGCGATGGCCGATGCCCTCGATCACTTGGTGAAGCTGCTCTTTGTCCAGTTGGACGGTGATGAGGCTGGTCATGGGCGGCGCTTCCATGGCTGGGGAGGTGGTAGTCTAGCCCCCCTGGCGACTGAAAGGCGCACTTAGAGTAATCCCTGCGGGATTACGTGCGCCCCCCTCCTCCTGAGGGGGGAGGAAGAGCAACAGCAGGAGCAACGGCAACGGTGGCGATCTTCCATCTCTCGATGAAGGCTCTCGGTCGGAAGGCTGGTCGGTCGGCTGTAGCCGCCGCGGCTTATCGCGCCGGCGAGTACCTGGTCGACGAGCGCTCGGGAGTCGTCCATGACTACCGTCGGAAGCGTTGCCACGCCTCGGGCGTTGTCTTGCCTGGCGGTGGGACTGCAGGGCGCGGAGAGTTCTGGAACGCCGTCGAGAAGCATCACAAGAGGGGCGATGCGATCACGGCTCGCGAGATCGAGGTTTCGCTTCCGCATGAGCTGTCGCTCGCAGGCATGCAGAAACTCGCCGCTGCCTACGCTGCCGAGCTCTCCGACAAGTACGGCGTCGGTGTGGATTGGGCGATTCATGCGCCGTCGCGCAAGGGCCCGGTCGAGTTCGATGAGGACGGGCCTGACCACCGGAACTGGCACGTGCACATCCTGCTCTCGGCTTGTGCAGTGTCAGGGGACGGCGAGCTCGGCAAGAAGGTCGAAGCCTTGGATCCGATCGCGTGCTCTCGGGCGAAAGGCGGGCCGAAGCCGAACCCGGCTGACGTCGAGCGGCCTCGATGGGCTGAGCTCGCGAACGCCGCTCTTGCAGCGGAGGGGCGCCGGGAGCGCATCGATCATCGGAGCCTCGCCGCTCAGCGAGAAGCTGTGCTCGATGTCATTGAAGCGGCGGCAGAGCAGGGGCTCGAGATCAGGCCTGCGCTGCTCGATCGTGCTGCCGCTTTGCATCGTGAGCCGGGCATGCACCTGGGGCCGGCTCGATGGGCTGCGCGCCGCCGGTCGAGCGACGAGGCTCCGGAAAAGGTGGAGCGAGAGGCTCAGATCTGGGCGGGCAACGCGAGCAAGATCCAGGCAGCCAGGCATCAGCTGCAGGCCTGGTGGGAAGAGTTGTGGGCGTGGTGGAAGGCTCGCCGTGTCAGTGAACAGGGCGCTGAGGATCGGCAAGGTTATGAGCCGGACTTGGGGCCGGCTCGCTCTGGCTCTGGCGGGCCTGTGCCCGGCATGGGCATGTGATCGCGGCGAAGCCTTTGCCCTGCAGCGTGAGTGAGTGCGCCCGGGGACAGGCTTTTCGCTTGAGATGGAGAGGCCAGGCACAAGCCCGGCCTCTCCCGTTGCCTCAGAGTAGGTCTTTCAACGTTTCGATCAGCTGATATAGCGTGACGAGCCACTTCATGCCTCCCAAGATGTTCGGGAGTGATTTCGTTAAGTCGGCGGTCATGGACAGCTTGAATTTAGTGCGCTTTGTGCTTATAATTATCTTCAGCATCATATTTAAAACTCCTTTGTCTTGATACCATAGGCGTCTCGCCTTGCGTTGACGGGATTGTCAACCTTCTAAGTTTAAATGGTCTGGCAGTGGAAGTCAAGAGAGAGAGAGCAAAAAGCCGCCTAACTGGCGGCTTTCTTTTTGCCTTTGTTCAGGTTCATCGGGGGCCTAACAGACGCTTGTACCAAGGCACGCGCTCGTGGCTCAGTAGACGCATTGCCGTGCGTAGGTCCTCGATCTGGGATCGCTGCTGCTGCATCAGCTGATCTTTCCAGGCGAGCTCAAGTTGTAGTCGAGCCACCTCGGCTTTCAGATCAGGACCTGCCGATGTGATTGAGGCCGGCTCACGCTGTGGCTCATGTGGTTCGGCTGACGGGAGGCGGCGGCTCAGCTCCTCCGCAGCTTCCGTAAAACAAACGATCGTTTTCTTTACGTCCTGACGCCCTAAGTCGCAGACCCCGGTTTCGGGTGGTTTGGCAGCAAGAAATCGCGTATAAGAATCAACGTACAGAAACGGTGCGTTTGATGATCATCGGCTACGCTCGAGTCAGCACCCAGGATCAGAACCGCGCCCTCCAGCTGGATGCGCTGAAGGCGGCCGGGTGCGAGCAGATCTTCCAAGAAGCCGCGACGGGCAAGTTCCGTGAGCGCCCCGAACTGACGGCCTGCCTACGATCGCTACGGCAGGGCGACACGCTCGTGGTCTGGAAACTGGATCGGCTGGCCCGGTCGCTGAAAGACCTGGTCGAGATGGTTCACGACCTCAACCAGCGCGGTGTGGGCTTCCGATCGCTCACGGAAGCGATCGACACCACCAGCACCGGCGGGCGACTGGTCTTCCATATCTTCGGAGCGCTGGCCGAGTTCGAGCACAACTTGATCCGTGAGCGCACCCTGGCTGGCCTAGCTGCAGCGCGAGCCCGCGGCCGGAAGGGTGGTCGCAAGCCGGTCTTGTCCAAGGCCGACATCAAGAAGGCGGCAGCGATGCTGACTGATCCCTCGATCACCAAGACGGAAGTGGCTAAGCACTTCGGCGTGAGCCGGGTGACCTTGAACGCAGCCCTTGTCAGGGATGCAGCTTCGTCTACTCTCCCGATCGGTAGGGGGCAGGTCTTATGAACACGTCTGCTCGTGAACAGCCTAGTAAGGTCGGCTCTTGAGTAGCTTCACTGAAATCCAGAAGGGGGATGTGCAGATGAATAGGATAGAGTTGATGGTAAAGGCGTGCGCTTGGTTTATTCTTTGTGCTGCTTCGTCTTCGGCGTTTGCTGGAGGGGTGCGTTCGTTCAGTGATCTGTCTGATTTCAGGTTTCCTTTATGGGGGTCCCTAGAGGCCGATGGAAAGTCTGAATCTCCAAAGGTCGAGAGGTTAACCAATCCTGCTAGACTTTATCCGCCAAGCTGCATATCACACCCTCTTCCAACCAGCCCATCTGGCCCTGGACTTGCTGGGCCCGGTTTGCTTAGGGACCTCTTAACTCGCTTGCCCGTAAATGCAACCTTGGCTTTGTGGCGTATACCATGCTCGTCTTCAAAGGCTGCCTTTGTTGTTACGATTGGAGCAGCTCAGGGGTCAGGCCTCATTGAGCTGCCTCGATTCGTCATCCGCCAGGACTCTAAAGAATGGACTTTGAGGCTGGCTCAAGAGCCAAATACTAGGCAGTCATTTGCCATTAATCAAATCGGTGGGTTTAATTTCACCTACGCCGTGGAGATTGGTGAGCCTCAATTCCTTTCGCAAGGGGCACCTGACCTAAATGGTTCATTCGAAGTATCTGCCGATTATGCGGGCGGGGTTCAGGTGCTTCCACTAACAAGGTTTGAGTCGTACCAAAGTGGTGCATATTCTAACGTTCCGACTTTGGTGCCTCTTAATGGGAGATTGACCGGCGCATACTTCCAGCCCGGCAGAGGTGGGGAAGGAATACTTTTAGAGGTGGCGGAAGCCGGCAGTACTAGCCTCGTTGTGGTGAGTTGGTACACGTTCGATGCTGAAGGCTTCCCCTTCTGGCTGGTCGGTTCTGCCGTATACACGCCCGGCGCTACGAGCGTGACGGTACAGTTGGCTGGAAAAGCGCGAGGTGGTTTTGGCGGCCAGTTCGATCCTGCGCAGCTTCAAGATCTGCCTTGGGGCACGATCACTCTGCGCTTCCCAAGCTGTAGCACTTTGAATTTCGACTTTGCATCGACTCACTCGACTCAGGGGCTTCCCGTAGGTTCGGGCAGTCGATCTTGGTCGCGGCTAACCTCGGTTAATGGGTTTGCCTGCGAGTGAATCTGATCTGACCGGAGCCCATCGGATACTGCCGATGCGATGCTGATCGGGTGTTATGTCCTGTTCCGTGCGTCGTGGCGTGGGGCTTGCTGATCGCAACGTCTTCCGCGAAGATCAAAACCGTCGTTTTGATGTATCGGGAGTGACGCGATGGCTGAGGGGATCCAGCTGGGGGCGCTGCGGGAGCTCTGCAGCGCTGGCGCCGTGCGGGAACTGCTGGCCGTGGCCGTCCGCGGGGGCGGCTTCGCGCTGCGTGCCCGATACGGGCTGATCGAGCGTACGTTGATGACTCAGCGCGGCCAGGTCCGAGTGTTCAGGTCGCTCGATTCGCTCGCCGAGCTCGCACGCTTCGAGCTCGGGATCGGCCGGCTCGCCGTCGAGCTCGCAGATCTGCAGCGGCGCGCATAAGCCTGCGGGCCGACGGTCGGTAAGAAATGTGTGGCTTCCGGGCAACTGATGAGACAAGATGTCGCCTGTTTGTCCCGGTGAGATCAGAGCCATGTCGCAAGCTTCTACAGTGGAGCCCCTTCCCTTGCTTCGTGAGGCGCGGCTGCGTTTCTCACAGCGCGATCTTGCCGATCGGCTCAAGGTGACAGCGAGGACTGTGGCGCGCTGGGAGCGTGGCGAGTCTGCGTGCCCGAGCTTGCTCGAGCCGGCGCTCAGGGAGATCTTGCGGGGTCCGGTGTTGGCGCAGCCCGCGAACGAAGGAAGGGCCTTCACCTTCATTGATCTTTTCGCCGGGATTGGTGGAATCCGGCTCGGTTTCGAGGCAGCTGGTGGTTCCTGCGTCTTTACGAGCGAATGGAACGACTGGTCTCAGAAGACCTACATCGAAAACTTTGGAAAGGACCACCTGCTGGTTGGTGACATCGTCCCTTACCCTGCTGAGGAGGTCCCGGACCACGACGTCTTGCTGGGCGGCTTCCCGTGCCAGCCTTTCAGCATCGCAGGCGTAAGCAAGAAGAACGCCCTCGGCCGGCCGCACGGGTTTGAGTGCACAACCCAAGGCACACTTTTCTTCGATGTCGCACGCATCATCGCGACCAAGCGGCCGAAGGCGTTCTTGCTTGAGAACGTGAAGAACCTGGTGTCGCATGACAAGGGCAACACCTTCCTCGAGATCATGCGTGTTCTCCGGGATGAGCTTGGCTATGAGGTTCATCACCGGGTCATCGACGGACAGAGGTTTGTCCCGCAGCATCGTGAGCGCATCATCATCGTCGGGTTCCGAGAGCCGACCGGGTTCTCATGGGAGGATCTCCGGTTTCCGCCCGAGAAGCGGACTCTGGCGTCGATCCTCCACCCGGAAGACGGCTCTGAGGATCCGGAAGAGCCCTATACGACGGGAGGCATGGCCAAAGTGCACAAGAAGTACATCCTCAGCGACAAGCTGTGGGCGTATCTTCAGGGCTATGCGGAAAAGCATCGCGCAGCGGGGAATGGCTTTGGCTTTGGTCTGGTCACTGAGAAGGACGTTTCCCGGACTCTTTCCGCCCGCTATTACAAGGATGGCTCCGAAATCTTGGTGTCTCGCGGCAAGGGGAAGAATCCTCGTCGACTCACGCCGCGTGAATGCGCGCGCCTGATGGGATTCCCGGACACCTTCAAGATTCCGGTGAGCGACACGCAGGCTTACAAGCAGTTTGGCAACAGCGTCGTCGTGCCGGTAATGGGCGAGGTCGCGCGCATCATGTTGCCGCACATTCTCGCTTTGCAGGAACAAGAGCGCTCAGGACAGCATGCGCTGGCCATGTAGGCATGACCGACATCGTCGATGCTGTTACGCGGAGCCGCATGATGAGCGGGATCCGTGGGGTGAACACGAAGCCGGAAAGGCACGTCAGGAGCTTGTTGCATCGCGAGGGTTTCCGGTTCCGGCTGCACGCTCGCGAGCTGCCGGGGCGGCCCGACATCGTCATGCCCCGCTATCGAGCCGTGATCTTCGTGCATGGCTGCTTCTGGCACGGGCATGCTTGCCACCTCTACCGGCTTCCGTCGACGCGACCAGAGTTCTGGTCAGCAAAGATCGAGCGGAACAAGCAGAATGACAAGGCCGCGATTGAGGCATTGCAAGCGTGTGGCTGGAGGGTCGCTACTGTGTGGGAATGCGCGCTCAAGGGGCGCCAGTCGTGCACTGATGTGATGATCCGCTCTATTCTTGGCGGCTGGCTCAGGGGTGAGTCTGAAGTTCTTGAGCTGACCGGAAGGGGAGATCAGGGGGATGCATGAAGCAAGGTCATCTGTCGGAATATTTCACTGGCGTGGCTATGAAACGGCTTTCGGCGGTCGAAGCAGACCTGTTTCGCAGCAATCAGCACGAGTTCAATGGCGTCGATCCGCTGAAGCGATTGTTCGGACAGGCAACTGAAAAGCAGACCTACCCTGCCCGCTTCATCTACCTCAATGATCACGACGACGATCCTGTTGTGACTGATGGTTACGTCACGTGGTACGACGCCAGGGAGAGACATCCAACCCGATCAGAACATCGGCTGTACTTCCCGACAACGACGGTCTCGGAATGTGCGGCAGTTGGAGATGTTCTGGTCATCGGGCGTCGCCCGGACGGTTCGGTTTTGGTGGTTGTCGCGGAGAACGGATCAACGATTGCCAATCAGATCCAGTGGCTGTTCGGAATCACTGATCTCGCACACCCTGGCTTCTCTATTCGCGAAGAGTTGGAGACTGAGCAGGATCGCCTTGAGTTCGCCTCTCGCTTGATCCTTGAATCTATCGGCGTACCGGTCGAGCCTCCGGCCGAAACGCATCTGGATGACATGCTTAGCCGCTTCGGCAGCAGGTTCCCAACGACAAGGCTGTTTTCAGAGTACGCCCGGTCTACTCTCAAGGATGTCTCAGCTCTCGATGGACCCGACGCTGCACTGATGGCCTGGATGGAGCGGGAAGAGATCCTGTTCAGGACACTGGAGCGTCACCTGATCGGTGATCGCCTGTCGAAGGGGTTCGATGGTGATGTAGAGAGCTTCATGGGCTTTTCGCTGTCCGTGCAGAACCGGCGCAAGAGTCGTGTGGGCTACGCTTTGGAGAATCACCTTGAGACGATTTTCCGGACCATGGACATCCGGTACGTCCGGACGGCAGTTACGGAAAACAGGGCAAAGCCTGACTTCCTTTTCCCCGGCAAGGCGGAGTACCACGACCCGTCGTTTGCGGCATCGCAGCTGACGATGCTTGGCGTCAAATCAACCTGCAAGGATCGCTGGCGCCAAGTGCTTGCCGAGGCGAACAGGATCGAAGAGAAGCACCTGCTCACCTTGGAAACCGCGATCAGTTCCAATCAGACTGACGAAATGCGGGCCAAGCGCCTGCAGTTAGTCTTGCCTCAGCCCCTGCACACAACTTACACCGGTGCTCAGAGGGAGTGGTTGATCGACGTTTCCACTTTTGTGGATCTCGTTGCTGAGCGGCAGAGGATAGCTAGCTAGCAATCAAGGTTGGCGATAGATAGCGCTCCCTAGTGCACATGCCGCTGTGCTGCTCCCTGCCGCGGTGCAGGCCCTGGAGCGTTGCAGTCCGGGTACTCGCGACGATTCCCGATCGGCCCCGGCACCATTCGCGGCAGCTCGGCCGCGATCGCATCGGCGTGCTGCGTCCACCAAGATATGCAGGTGCTGCAGGCGGCTTCCTGCGTTGGTCGATAGGCTGTGTGATGTCGCCGGTAGTCGCGGCGGTGCAGGCCCAGGCGCACCAGCCAGCGATCGCCCTGCACCGTCGGTGCCACCCGGGCGATCTCGCAGCCCTGCCACTCGAGCGAGAAGTGGCCGAGCTCGTGCCGCCAGGTGGGAGTGTTGTTCATCGCGCCATCGTCGCCATGCCCGGGCTCAGCTACTGAGACCTGGCATCAGCAACTCTCCTCCTTGGTAGCGTGCTGCGCTGGCCACAGCCGCCGCGAAGACTGTCGGGATGGCAACCGTTGGGTTGAAACCGCCCAGAACAGGCAATTGCGACAACTCGGATAGCACTGCAGCTGAAACAAGAAGACCCGCTTCCGCGGGTCTTCTTGGTTCTGGTTTTGCGGCGCCAACAGATGGCGCGGGAGCGTTCATTTGACTGTAGCTACGGGTCCTTGGTGTGCTGCCTAATATGTTGCGTGATCTGGAGGTTCTTTCGGTTTGCGCTATGTGGAGACCTTTGAGTGAATCTCCGAAATCACTTGAATCAGAAACGATGCGACTATCATGGCAAATCCGGAAACCAAGCTTATGTGATGGTTCCTGTTGAATGACAATGCTCTTTTGCTGAGCTGGTCAATCAGCATTCTCCGCTTCGCTTCGTGATCTGTGGATTGGCCTGAGTTCGTTGCGTTGCGCGAGACGGTTGCGCTCATTTTTAGCATCCTGCTGGCTTCTATCGATGGCCATGCAACCAAGATGCTGCCGATAGCGCCGAGAGACTGGGAGACAATTTGCTCTATTCCGCCAAGCATATTGTTTCTACTCTTCCGTCGGCGGTTGGAATAGATAGCTTGAGCGATATCTTCGAAATATTCTTGTCGCGTTTCTTGATAACGCTGTTGTACAGGCTTATGATTCGCTCAACCTGAGCGAACGTGGCGCCTCGCGGGGCGCTGAACGACTCCATTCGTGCGACTTGAGACTGCGGCATTTTTAGAACTTCGCTGGCCTCTTTTTGAGTCATCGAAAGGATGTCGGTCCTTATTTTTCTAACGGCTTTTGCAAAAGCCATTTGTGCGCGCATTTCTTCCGCAGCAGATAGTGCCTGCTCGTTTGCATGCAGAAGCTTGCGCAGCTCTTCATGCGTTTTGTTCGTCATCTTGCTCTCCTTAAGTCCAGCGAATCATGCTTGGCGCTGGATATGTTTAGTGCCTCTATGGTTTTTTAGGTCTTGCTAGTCTTTTCTGGTGGGGCGTGGTGTTTCTATAAAGATTTGACCGGGGGATTAGCCCCGGTCTGTATTTCAAGCTATATCTATTGCCAGAGCTGGTAGGCTTTGAGGATGGCTTGGTCCAGAGCATGAGCCGTTGTTCCTTTATGGATAAGAACAACAGTCAGGCAGTTTCGATGTGGACTCTCTTTGCAAATTAGGTGATAGCCTCCGATTCTGATCCACCAGAGTTTTGTTTGTGGATCTGGGGGATCATGGGTGTGCCTAGGTTTGGACAGGAATCCGTGGAATTCGTTCGTGATACCCGCCTCATCTACCAGTGTGTAGATTTCACCTGCGAGCCTGACGTCTGACACATCAGGGCTGTTAAGAAGGTCTTCCCAAGTTTGGGAGGCTTCGTCGTGCCAGCATATGTCCATCTCAATCACCTTTTTGATATAGACGACACACTTTTGCCTGAGAAAATATGAACAGAGCATGAACAAAGCGGGCGAGCTGGCCTGCCTATCGAGCGAGCAGTGGAAGCGCTCGTGCAGCCACGTAGTAGAGCGGCGCGCTGTCCATCGCGCGATCGTCGCCATGCCAGGGCTCAGCCGCTGAGACCGCACATCAGCAATTCTCCTACCCGACAGCGAGCTGTTCGCCGACTGTGCTGGCCACGGCCTGGAAGCAGACTGCCGGCATGAACTCAAAGCGCGCCGCCTTCCTCGACCAGCTGACCAGCGCCATCGACTCCGGCGACCGCCAAGCGGCGGCGATCCTGCCGATGTTCCGGCATTGGCTCATCGAGCTCGCACGGGACCCCGAAGCGGCAAAGCATGAACCCGGGAGCGCCGGCTACACCGCCCGGATGTTCGCGCTGCGAGCGCTGGACGAAGCCGCCGGCTGACGTGTTGGCCACGCTCGGCGGCTGCCCCACCCCGGAGGGCAGGGACCGCGAGCGAGGCATCGGAGCCCCTGCCATGGATTGGCGGGGGCTTCTTCTTGAGCGGCTGCTATCGTGCTGGCCACGGGTCGGGGAGTGCCGCCCTCGATGTGGCGGCTCCGGCCGCGATCCTTCCACGGGCTAGGCCAACCCCTGTTGGCCCGCAGGGAGCGCCGCCGGGCGGGTTGGCGGGCCGGCGTGCAAAGGCAGGCCATACGATTCTCGAGGCCTTCGCGGCATCTTTAGAGATCCAGAACAGATCCGACGGTTTGAGCGCGCCGCGCTCGATGCGCTCTCGGTCACTTGGATGTGCCCGCGTGATCGCTGCGCGTGGCTCACCAGCGCAGCGTTGTGTGTGGTCGTTCATCGTTCGAGCCTAGCACCCTGCCCTGCCCTGCCCTGCCCTGCCCTGCCCTGCGTCGGCGGCTCGGCTGCGGCTAAGAGAGTTGCTCTCGGGTCGGTGCGATATGCGCGCAATCTTGCTTGGGATTCGACACCGCATGCATGTGTGTTCTCGTCCGAATCCTTGCCGGTCAGCAGGTTGCGTGCGCGCTCTGCCGTCGCGACTGCTGTTCTGTGCCGTCACGCTGCCATCTTTCGGCTTTCGCGACGTCACGGATTGCCGCCTGCTTGCTTGACTCGTAGGCGCGCCTATGGCGTAGTTAAGTCGTTTTTGGATATTCAAAGAAGGTTCAAAGAATATGATAATCACCGTTGGAAACACGAAGGGCGGCGTCGGCAAGACGACGCTCGCGGTCAATCTTGCGATCGCTCGAGCCCTCGACGGCCGCGATGTCTGGCTGATCGATGGCGATCGTCAAGGCACCGCATCGAGCGCGATCGCGCTGCGTGGGCAGTCGGGGAAAGCGCCCGGCGTCGCGTGCGCTCAGTACACCGACGGCACCGCGCTACGGGGGCAGGTGCTTCAGCAGCGGAACAAATTTGACGACATCGTGATCGACGCGGGCGGCCGCGACTCGACTGCTCTGCGCGCCGCCCTGGTTCTGTCAGACGTGCTGCTCGTGCCGTTCGCGCCTAGGAGCTACGACGTGTGGGCGCTAGATGACATGGCAGCGCTTGTCGATGAAGTCCGCAGCGTGCGCGACGGTTTGCGCGCATTTGCGGTCTTGAATCTGGCGGATCCAGGCGCGGGCAGTGACAACGTGGAAGCGGAAGCGGCTGTGGCCGAGGTCAAGCAGTTCGAGTACCTCGAGACTCCGATCCGTCGGCGCAAAGCGTTCTCGAACGCCGGCGGCGCCGGGCTCTGCGTGCTCGAGATCATGCCCCGAGACTTCAAGGCGATCAGTGAGCTCAAGGCCCTGAAAGAAGCCGTTTTTGACATGCAAAGAACGTCTAAAGAAGATTGAAAGGATATTCAATGGCTATTCAAAAGCGACCAAAGCTTCCGCCTGAGGCTGCGAGCCTAGAGGCCACGGACTTCATCATGCGAGCGCCGGACGCGCCGAAGCCGGCTGAAGCGGCGGCGCCTCGCGTGCGGGTCGATGGGCACGACGAGCAGCCGTATGAGAAGGGGATCAAGAAGGGTAACAAGCGACAGATCTCGCTCACGATCGCGCCTGATCTCCTGCGCCGCGTCGATGAACTCGCTCGGCGGACTGGCCAGGGCCGCGCGGCGGTGATCAATCTCGCGATCTGGGCCGCGGTCGAGGGCAAGCAGTTCGGGCAGACAGACTGATATTCTTTGAATATCCAAACGATAGCCTTTGGATGTTCAAAGGCTATCGTTTGAACGTTATTTGGATATTCAAAAGCGGCGACTGGAACCTTGTGCAACGCGGGTTCAGCATGCGAAAAGCCGTTCCGCTCGCAAGTGCATGTTTCTGCAAGGGTTCGTGTGCAAGACGTTAGCGTACTGAGTACACGCTGCGCTAACTGATTGATCGGAAAGGGCTTCCGGCGGCCGGGGTGTTGCGCGGGCCGGGGCGTTTCGGTAATCTAGAAAGCAGAACGCCCGCGCAAGGCGGGCGTTCTTCTAACTAATTTCGCAGCTTCGATCTTGGCGGAGAGTCGCTGCGAACGCACTGAGGTGGTGAGAAGATGCTAACGCATCAGACTTACCGCCGCAACCTCTTGCAGCCTGAAAAAGGCTGGAGGCGGCGGCGATGCAGCAGCTAGATTCCCCGATCTTCGAGCCTCTGGGCGACGCCCAGGTCAGCAGCATTGTTCGTTGCCGCACGCCGGAGCCGCTGCTGCTGCCGAATGAGCTGCAGCAGCTGGTAGACAGCGGGACGATCGATCGCGCGGCGGCCGACGCTGAGGCGCGACTAAGGGCTGAGGCCGAGGCCGATTCCAGGGACGCCGAGCTTCAAGTACAAGCTCAGGAGCCTGAGCAGCTTTCCTCGACTACGTTACTGCAGGCTTGTGTCAGCGGCTTGCGGGGAATCGCTTGGCGCCGGCAGAGCCACGTGCGGTGGCCGAGGCTCATTGAACAAGCGATCCGACGAGTGCAGTTGGCTGCGCTTGATCCGCACTGCCCGACCGGCCTTCGCCTGTTTTCCCGCGAGACTCCGTTGCCAGGGCGCGCAAGGGACGGGCGCGGCCGGGACGAGCGCAAGCGCCAAGTGTATTCCGACGCCAGAGCGAACACTGCCAACGTCCTTGCCGTGATTTTGGGTTGGGCTGATATCGCCTCTGGGCTAGTAGCAGAGAAGCCAAGGACAGGCAGAGCAGGAGACTGGAAGCACAAGTCCTGGACGGACGTCGGTGCGATGGCGTTCGGCTTCCAAGACATCGAGGGCTGTCTATGCGTTGAAAAGCGCACCGCCCGTGCCGTCGATCGGCTCGAGGCTCTCGGCTTCATTGAAGTCACGCAGATACGCGAGCCGACCGCGGACCGCGCGACCTGGCGAAGCCGGACTGCGGTGAAGCGGGTTACCCAGCAGTTGTGGGCTGCCCTCGGTCTGATTAAAGAGTTTTTCTCTGTGCTGCATGCTCGGAAGCGAGAGCGTGCAGAGCAGCAGAAAGCTGCGCGGGAATCCGCGCA
>NZ_JBOY01000092.1:0-25649 GCF_000647775.1 Pseudomonas sp. RL
CCGGCGGGGCATTCTCGTTCGCCACTTCGCTCAACCGGCCAGCCTGCGTTTCGGCCTGCCGCCCGACGAGCCCGGCTGGCAACGTCTCGAAACCGCCTTGAAGGAGTTCTCCCGATGCCCACCCTGATGGTGCAGGGCACCACGTCCGATGCCGGCAAAAGCACCCTCGTGACCGCATTGTGCCGTTGGCTGGCGCGCCAGGGCGTGGCGGTGGCGCCGTTCAAGCCACAGAACATGGCGCTCAACAGCGCGGTGACCGTCGACGGCGGCGAGATCGGCCGCGCCCAGGCGGTGCAGGCCCAGGCCTGTGGGCTGGCGCCGCACAGCGACATGAACCCGGTGCTGCTCAAGCCCACCACCGACATGGGCGCGCAGGTGATCATCCACGGCCGCGCGGTGGGCAACATGCACGCGGTGGCCTACCACGACTACAAGCGCATCGCCCGCCAGGCGGTGCTGGCGTCACACCGCCGGCTGTGCGACGCCTACCCGGTGGTGCTGGTGGAGGGGGCGGGCTCGCCGGCGGAAATCAACCTGCGCGCCGGCGACATCGCCAACATGGGGTTCGCCGAGGCGGTGGACTGCCCGGTGATCCTGGTCGCCGACATCGACCGCGGCGGGGTGTTCGCCCATCTGGTCGGCACCCTGGCGCTGCTTTCGCCGAGCGAGCAGGCGCGCGTGCAGGGCTTCGTCATCAACCGCTTTCGCGGCGACCTCGGCCTGCTGCAACCGGGCCTGGACTGGCTGGCGCGGCATACCGGCAAACCGGTGCTGGGCGTGCTGCCGTACCTGATGGATCTGCACCTGGAAGCCGAGGACGCGGTGGACGCACGTCAGGCCGACAAGGCCGAGGAGCCGCTGCGCGTGGTGGTGCCGGCGCTGCCGCGCCTGAGCAACCACACCGATGTCGACCCGCTGCGCCTGCACCCGCAGGTGGACGTGCGCTTCGTCGGTCCCGGCCAGCCGATCCCGCCGGCCGACCTGATGATCCTGCCCGGCTCGAAGAGCGTACGCGCCGACCTGGCGTTCCTGCGCGCCCACGGCTGGGAGGCGGCGATCCAGCGCCACCTGCGCTACGGCGGCAAGCTGCTGGGCATCTGCGGCGGCCTGCAGATGCTTGGCACGCGCATCGACGACCCGTTGGGCCTGGAAGGGGAGCCAGGTTCCAGCGCCGGCTTCGGCCTGCTGGACTTCGCCACGGTGCTGGAGGCGGACAAGCAGTTACGCAACGTGCGCGGCGTGCTGGCGCTGGAACAGGCTGAAATCACGGGCTACGAAATCCATGCCGGGGTCAGCCACGGTCCGGCGCTACGGCGGCCGGCCGTGCGGCTGGACGACGGCCGCCCGGACGGTGCGCTGAGCACCGACGGGCAGATCATGGCCACCTACCTGCACGGCCTGTTCGAGCAGCCGGCGGCCTGTGCTGCGCTGCTGCGCTGGGCCGGGCTGTCTCAGGTGCAGGCGGTGGATTACCCGGCGCTGCGCGAGCGCGATATCGAGCGCCTGGCCGATCTGGTCGAGGCGCACCTGGACACCGACCGGCTGCGGACGCTGTGTGGGTTGAGGCATGCGTAGCGTGAGGAAACGAACCGGAATTCAAGGTGGAAAAGACCTGCGGTCGTTTTCCACCCAGCCCAGGATTTCACCCATCGAGAGGCTTGACGATGCTTGAACTGATTCTCGGCGGCGCCCGCTCCGGCAAGAGTCGGCTGGCCGAACAGCGCGCCGCCGGCAGCGGCCTGGCCGTGACCTACGTCGCCACCGGCCAGACGCTGGACGGCGAGATGGCCGCGCGCGTCGCCCATCATCGCGCGCGCCGGCCGGCGCACTGGGGGTTGGTGGAGGAGCCGCTGGCGCTGGCCCGGGTGCTGCGCGAGCAGGCGGCGCCGGACGGCTGCCTGCTGGTCGACTGCCTGACCCTGTGGCTCACCAACCTGCTGATGCTGGACGACCCTGCGCGCCTGGCCGTCGAGCGCCAGGCGTTGCTGGAAACCCTGCCGGAGCTGCCGGGGCGGATCATCCTGGTCAGCAACGAAACCGGCCTGGGCGTGGTGCCGCTGGGCGAACTGACCCGCCGCTACGTCGACGAGGCCGGCTGGCTGCACCAAGCGCTGGCCGCCGCCTGCCAGCGCGTCACCTTCACGGTGGCCGGTCTGCCGATGGAGCTCAAAGGGCCCTGAAAATGTGCCGCTGACAGCAAAACCGGCCGTCAGACACCAAGCACTGATTATAAAGTGCCAGCATCCTCCCTAAGATGCATACCCGTCGCGGCCGGACCGGCCGCGTACCCAGCCCCGAAGGGCTTCTCTACCCACGATTTCTAAGGAGAACGACAGATGTCGGACGCAGTGGCAGCGCCGCAGGACGCACGGATCGAGGGCGCAACCGCCCGCCGGCAGGCGCGCAACCTGCCTTTTCAATTCAATGGCAACGGATTCGAGTTCTTCCGCATCTGGATCGTCAACATCCTGCTGTCCATCGTCACCCTGGGCATCTATTCGGCCTGGGCCAAGGTGCGCACCCAGCGCTACTTCTACGGCAACACCCGGCTGGATGACAGCAGCTTCGAGTACCTGGCCAATCCGGTGGCGATCCTCAAGGGCCGCGTGATCGCCTTCGCCTGCCTGGTGGCCTACAGCGTGGCGAACCAGGTGTCGGTGACCCTCGGCCTGGTGGCGCTGGCGCTGTTCCTGCTGGCGCTACCGTGGATGCTGGTGCGCGGCCTGAGCTTCCGTAACCACAACAGCGCCTGGCGCGGAGTGCGTTTCGGCTTCGATGGCACCTACGGTGGCGCGGCGATGGCCTTCGTGGTCTGGCCGCTGCTGGGCGCGCTGACCCTGGGCCTGCTGATTCCGCTGGCCGTGCATCGCCAGCAGCGCTTCATCGCCGACAACAGCCGCTTCGGCACCACGCGCTTCGAGCTGAAAGTGGGCGTCGGCCCCTTCTACATGGCGTTCCTGGTGGTGCTGGCCATCGCCATCATCGGCGGCCTGCTGGGCGTGCTGCTGGGCACCGCCGTGCCACTGCTGATGCCGGTGCTGATGACGGCGGCCTACCTAGTGCTGTTCGCCTTCATCAGCGTGCGCCTGACCAACCTGACCTACGGCAACCTGCATCTGGGCGCCAATCGCCTGCAGTCGCGCTATGACCTGGGCAGCTACCTGCTGCTGATGCTCGGCAACCTGCTCGGCCTGGTGCTGACCCTCGGCCTGTTCTACCCGTGGGCCAAGGTGCGCAACGCCCGCTACGCAGCCGAGCACATGAGCCTGCAGGCGGGTGATGACCTGGAAGGCTTCGTTGCCGCGCGTCAGCAGGAAGTCTCGTCGCTGGGCGGCGAGATGGGCGAGCTATTCGATGTGGGCGTCGGCCTGTGAGTGGTCCGGCCAGCCCGCCGATCCTCGGTAGCTACTATGCGGGCTCGTCCCGTCCGACCCCGGCTCTCCTGCTGGTGGAGGAGGGCGCGGTGCAGGTACGCGATGGCGATCAACTGCTGGCCGGGCCCGTGCCGCTGGATGCGGTGGCGATCAGCTCGCGGCTGGGCAATACCCCGCGCATGCTGCGCTTCGCCGACGGCGGCAGTTTCGAGACGGCCGATAACGCGGCTGTCGATCGCCTGCTGAGCGGCAGCGGCCGGCGGCACGGACTGGTGCACCGGCTGGAATCCAGCCTGCGCTACGTGCTGCTCGGTGTGCTGGTGACGGTGCTGTTCGTCTGGGGCGGGGTGCGCTACGGCATTCCGGCGCTGGCCGAGGGGGTGGCCTTTGCGCTGCCCGAATCGGTCAGCCGCCAGGTGGGCCAGGGCGTGCTGGACGTGCTCGACCAGCAGGTGCTGTTTCCCAGCGAGCTGGCCGAGGATGAGCGGGCCCGCCTGCGCGAGCGCTTCGCACCACTGCTGCAGCGTGACGGTGCGCCGATCCGCCTGGAATTCCGCAGGGCCGCCGAGCAGATCGGCGCCAACGCCTTCGCCCTGCCGTCGGGCACGGTGGTGTTCACAGATCAGTTGGTGACGCTGGCCGGGCACGACGAGGAACTGCTGGCGGTGCTGGCTCACGAAATCGGCCACGTCGAGCGCCGCCATGGGTTGCGCCAGGCGCTGCAGGGTTCGGCCCTTGGCCTGGTGGTGATGACCGTGACGGGGGACCTGTCCTCGGTGTCGTCGCTGGTCGCCGCCATCCCGGTGCTGCTCACCCAGCTCGGCTATTCCCGCGACTTCGAGCACGAGGCCGACCGCTTCGCCGCCGAGCTGCTGGCCGAGCAGGGCATCGACGCCCGGCGTCTCGGCGAGATCCTGGCGCGCCTGGAGCGCGCCGCGCGTACTTGCCCGCCCGACGAGGAACCCTGCCCGCAGGAGGCGGGCGGCTGGACGCGCTACCTGTCCACCCACCCGCCGACCGCAGAGCGCCGGCGCCTGCTGGGCGATTTCTGAGGAGACGTTCCGGCCGGGGGTAATCCGGCCGGTCTCGCCGGTCATTGCGCTGGCTGGGCGGGCGGATTACCCCGGTACTGCTGGTGCAGCATCATCTGGTCCATCATCTGCTGCTGCATTTCCAGGCGTCTGTCCATCATGTACTGGCGCTGGGCCTGCTGTTCGGGCGTAAGGTTCGAATATCCCTGCCAGCCCATCCGGTGGCCGGGCCCCATCATGGGGCCGCCCATTCTTCCGGGGCCGCCCATTCCGCGCATCGTCTGCATGTTCTGGTGCAGGGTGTTCCAGTGTTCCTGAAGGAGCCGCTGGCGCTCGTTCGGGTCCTGGGTCTGCTGGATCTTCTCCATCTGGGCCTGCATTTTCTGCAGGTTCTCCTGCATGCGGTCCATCTGTTTGTCGAACTCGCCAATGTCCGGGGCGTTCGCGGCTGGCTGCTGCGCCTGGGGAGCTGCGTCCTGGGCAGGGACCGGGTCTGCGGCGGCGACCCAGGCCGGTGACAGCGACGCGGCGATCAAGAGTAAGGCCTGAGGGATGTTGTTCATGTCGAGCGACCTGTGTGGTGTGGGTTGAGCAATGCGACGGCGAACCGCACGCATTGATTCGACCCTGAAAACGCCAGGCCGTGCACCATCGGTCGATTCGGCAATGCCCGGCCGCTGTGCCGGCGTGCATGGCGCGCGGGCCGGCGTCGGCCTATGGTGAGCCCATCGCCGATTGGCGCCAGACGAGTTTCTGCTCATGTCGTCCTCCCTGTCCGTTTCCCTGGACCCGCGCCTGGCGGGTGTCGAAGCCGTGGAATGCGTTACCCCGGATCTTAATGGGGTTCCGCGCGGCAAGGTCATGACCCCGGAAGGCTTCCTGGAAGGCCGGCGGCTGCAGATGGCGCGCGGTGTGCTGTTCCAGTGCGTGATGGGCGACTACCCGCCGCCGCGTTACTACGGCGGCGACGATGGCGACATGGTGCTGGCGCCAGACCTGAGCCAGCTGCACCGCCTGCCCTGGACCGCCCAGCCGCGCGCGCTGGTGATCTGCGATGCCGAGGAACCGGACGGCACGCCCTGCCCGCTGTCCAGCCGCAGCCTGTTGCGTCGGGTGCTGGATGACTATGCCGCAGAGGGCCTGTCCCCCGTGGTGGCCAGCGAACTGGAGTTCTTCCTGTTCCAGCCCAATCCCGATCCATTGCGGCCGTTCGTGCCCCCGTGCGGCCTGGACGGCCGGCCTTCCGGCGCGGCGGCGGCGTTCAGCGTGGGCGCCAACCACAGTCAGCAGGCCTATTTCGATGAGGTGTACGCCGCCATGCGCGCCTTCGGGCTGCCGCGCGATACCTTCCTGCACGAGATGGGCGCCAGCCAGTTCGAGATCAACCTGCTGCACGGCGACGCCTTGCAGGTGGCCGACCAGACCTTCCTGTTCAAGCACCTGCTGCGGGAGATCGCGCTGCGACACGGGCTGATCGCGGTGTGCATGGCCAAGCCGCTGGCCGAGACGCCGGGCAGCTCCATGCACCTGCACCAGAGCGTGGTGCGCCGCGACGATGGTACGAACCTGTTCAGTGACGAGGAGGGCAACGAGACCCCGGCCTTCCGGCATTTCATTGGCGGCTTGCAGGCCGCGCTGGGTGAGCTCACGTTGCTGTTCGCGCCCTATGTGAATTCCTATCAGCGCCTGTTCCATCCCTTCGCCTCGCCCAACAACGCCTGCTGGGGCTACGACAACCGCGCCGCCGGGCTGCGCATTCCGCTCAGCGAGGCGTCGGCGCGAAGGGTGGAGAACCGCTTGCCGGGCGCCGACGCCAATCCCTACCTGGTGATCGCCGCCAGCCTGGCGGCGGGGCTGCGCGGCATGCGCCTGGGTCTGGAGCCGACGCCACCGGCGCGGGGCGCCTTCGAGGCGCCGCCGGCCTTGCAGCTGCCGTTCACCCTGTCGGCGGCGCTGGAGCGCCTGCGGCACAGCGCGCTGGCGCGCGAGCTGTGCGGGGCGGATTTCATTGAGGGCTATGCCGCGGCCAAGCTGATGGAGCTGGGCAGCTATTACGACGAGATCACGCCGTGGGAAAGGCGCCATCTGGCGCCCTGGGTGTGAGGTAAAGCGCCGCGTGGCGCTTTACTCGTCTTCGAAGTCCAGACGGCGGCTTTCGCGCTGCAACTGGAACACGTAGCGCTCGATCTGGCGCTGTTCGTAGCCGCTGATCTCGTAGAAGCGCAAGCCGACCATGCTGGATTCGCGGCTGCGGTCGAAATACAGGTGGCGCAGCTCCACGGCCACCACCAGAGTGGCGTCCGGCAGGGCGATGCTCAGGCGTTCGTAGACGGTGCCGCTCTGCAGGTAATCGGTGAGGTTGCCGGGGAATTGCACCTTGCAGCCGGTGGCGGAGATGTCCAGCAGCTTGCCCACCAGCGAAGGCGACAGCTTGCTGCCGGCCAGGTTGACGTTGGGCGACTGGGTGCGCTTGAGCGGTGCGCGGTAGGCGTCGCGGCGCTGGTGGTACTCCAGTTCGTCGGGCAGGTCGATCCAGAAGCACGGCGTCCCTTCGAGACTGCCGCGCTTGACCCGGTAGTTGCGACTGGTCCAGGCCATGCGCACGCCTTCGTGGTAGCCCTCGGCGGAGAAGGTCTGGCCGTCAAGCAGGTGGCGTTCGCTTTCCAGGGGCAGCACTTCGTCGAGCGCCATCAACTTGCGTTCGCGGTCCACCGCCAGCAGCACGGTGTAGCCGTGGCGGGTCACCGGCAGTTCATCGAAGGAGATGTTGACCCGTTCCTTGTGGGTGGCCAGGGTGCGCAGATGGCCGGCCACTTCGATGGGCTCCCTGTAGGTGACGGGCCCCTGGTCAGGCTTTTCTTCGATGTTGAATTTCGACACTGTCCGCGTACTCCAAAACCAATCCTGCGGGACGCCGTGCTACGGGGTGGGTCAGGCCTGGGAAAGGGGACGCTGACGGGCGATGCTGGCGGCGCTTTGACCGAGGCGATTGTACAGCCCTGCGGCGTCGTTTTTGCCACGCACCACCATCAGCAGTCCTTCGACATTGGTCTGGCCGTTCTGGATCAACCGGCCGTTGCGCTGATTGAGCCCCTGGCAGCTGTCCAGCAGCTCGGCGAGTTGCGTGGCGGCCTCCAGCAACGCTTCGCCGTCGGAGGAGCGGGCGGCCAGCGTTTCCAGGCCGGCGCGATCGGCGCTCAGGCCGCTGGCGCGCAGCAGGTCGCTGCGCTGGTGACGCTGCCGGTCCAGCTCGTCGAGCAGGCGGGTCTTATCACCCAGCAGGCTTTCCAGCACGGCCAGTTCGCAATGACAGAGTGCGTGATGCTCGCTTTCCAGCAGTTCGAGCAGGCGTTGCGCCTGCTCGATATCCGCACGGAAGCTGTTCAGAAGTTGGGCGACGGGCATGAGCACCTCAGGAAGACGTGGCGTCCGCTACTCCCGGTGAGGCGTGTCAGCGTTGCGATTCGAAGGCGAGCAGCTTGCCGGCCAGGCGCTGGCTGTCCACCTGGTAGCTGCCGTCGGCGATGGACTGGCGCAGGCGTTCGACTCGCGCGGCGTCGACTTCGGGCTGTTCGCGCAGCTGATCGGTGATCTGCTGCAAATGCTGGACTTCCGCGCTGAAACGCACGGATTCGCCGCTCTCGGCCGCAGGCGCGACGCTGGCGGTTTCGCTGATCGGGGCAGTGGGCTGCGCAGGGTTGCTGCGGGTAATGCCGGCCGGCGCGGAGGCGCTGTTCGGCCGCTGAAAATCGATAACCATGATGTGCTACCTCGAACGGAGCAGTGGACGCTTGCCACTAGTTTCGGCCGTTCGCGTCAGAACTTTAACGCCTGTTGTCGGCTTTTTGCGTTTCGGCTCACAGTTTCTGACGGTGAGCGCGTCGCGTGTGAGACTAGAGGTCCACGACCACCTGTCCCGGCCCGCTGATGCGCGCCTTGATGATGCGCTGCGAGCTCAGGTTGCGGACCCGCACCTGCTCGCCGATGGCGCCTTCCTGGAGGGCTTCGCCGGGCATGCGCACGGACAGCGACGCGCCGCCGGCACTGATTACCACATGATCGCCCTTGCGTACCACCGGCGCGCGTTCCAGATGGTTGGGGGTGAGCACCTGATCGATGCTCACCGGGCGGGTCAGCTTGCTGCCCAGGGCCTGCTCGGGCTCGGTCAGGTAGCCCTGGGTGAGGGTGCCCACGTCGCGCTCGCGCCAGTCGATGTCCTGGGCCTCGAGGATGGCGCCGCGCGCCAGCGGACGCTGGGCAACCACCACCTGGCGGAACAGGCGCACCTGCGCCGGCACGAACAGGCTCCAGGTCGAACTGCCCTGGCAGCCAACGCGCACGGTGACCCGGCCCACCGGCTGGGCCGGGCTTTCCAGGCTGGCCACCAGCGGCTGATCGCAGGCCGGCATGCGCAAGCGCGAGTCGAGGCGGTTGACCTGGATCTCGTAGCGTCCGCCGATACTGGCCCGTTGCAAATAGTTCGCTACCTGTTCCTCAAGAAATGCCTCGGTGGCGCCGATAAGGTGCTCAGGTAAGGTTTGCGCCGCCGCGCCGGCGACGGCGGGGATTTGCAGGGCGGCCGTGGTCGCCAGGGCAAGGCCCAGGCCACGCAGGCGTCGGAAAACTGTCGTTATCAGGATCATGTTCGCGAAGTAGCAAGGGACGTGCCGGCGCTTTGTCGGCGTGGCTTGCGACAGGCGCGCCGGGCCGGGCGACGTCCCGGCGTTCAGGTCCCATTTTCAAGAAGGAGTCCGGCATGGCCGGTGTACTGGATTCGGTAAACCAACGGACTCAGCTGGTCGGACAGAATCGTCTGGAACTGTTGCTGTTCCGGCTGGACGGTTCGCAGCTGTATGGCATCAACGTTTTCAAGGTCAAGGAAATCCTGCCCTGCCCGCGCCTGAGCAACATGCCCAAGTCGAGCAGCGTGGTGTGCGGCGTGGCCAACATTCGTGGCGGCACCATCCCGATCCTGGACATGGCCCTGGCCACCGGGCGGCGCCCGCTGGCCGACCGCCAGAACAGTTTCGTGATCATTGCCGAGTACAACACCCGCGTGCTGGGTTTCCTGGTGCGTTCGGTGGAGCGCATCGTCAACCTCTACTGGGACGAGATCCATCAGCCGCCCAAGGGCACCGGCCGCGAGCACTACCTGACCGCGGTGACCCGCGTAGACAACGTGCTGGTGGAGATCATCGACGTCGAGAAGATCCTCGCCGAGACGGTGCCCAGTCGCACGCAGATCGAGCAGCCGGTGTCCGCCGATATCCAGGCCCGCGCGCTCAGCAAGCACGTGCTGGTGGTGGATGACTCTTCGGTGGCGCGCAAGCAGATCCTGCGCTGCCTGGAGGGCGTCGGCGTGGAGGTCACCGCCCTGTGCGACGGGCGCCAGGCCCTGCAGTTCCTGCAGAAGATGGCCGACGAAGGACGCCGTCCGGAAGACGAGCTGCTGATGGTCATCTCCGATATCGAAATGCCGGAAATGGACGGGTACACTCTGACCGCCGAGATTCGCCAGGACCCGCGCATGCAGGGCTTGCACGTGCTGCTGCACACCTCGCTTTCCGGCGTGTTCAACCAGGCCATGGTGCAGAAGGTGGGGGCGGACGATTTTCTCTCCAAGTTCCGTCCCGACGAGCTGGCCGACCGGGTGATCGCCCGAATCGAAGCACGAGACTGATGGCCGTTCGTTCAGGCTCGGCGTACTTATTTATGGTTAAGGCGGGTTAGGTGTCTTCAGGTAATTTGGATTTCGAGCTGTTCCGGGATTTCCTGGAAAAGACCAGCGGCATTCAATTGGGCAGCAACAAGCAGTATCTGGTGTCCAGTCGCCTCAACCGGTTGATGGAGCAGCGCGGCATCAAGACGCTCACCGAGCTGGTGCAGCGCATCCAGGCACAGCCGCGTGGCGGACTTCGCGAGGAAGTGGTGGACGCGATGACCACCAACGAAACGTTGTGGTTCCGCGATGGCTACCCCTTCGAGGTGCTCAAGAGCCGCGTGCTGCCGGAGCTGCTCAAGGCCTCGCCCACGCTGCGCCCGCGCATCTGGTCGGCGGCCTGTTCCTCGGGCCAGGAACCCTACTCGCTGTCGATGACCATCGACGAATTCGAGCGGGCCAACCCGGGCATGTTGCGCATGGGCGCGCAGATCGTCGCCACCGAGCTTTCCGGGGCGATGCTGGCTGCCTGTCGGGCAGGTGTCTACGATGGCCTGGCCATGGCGCGCGGCCTGTCGCCGGAGCGTCGCGAGCGCTATTTCGACCAGGTGGCGCCGGGCCAGTGGTCGATCAAGCCCGCCGTGCGCAACCGGGTCGAGTTGCGTGCGCTGAACCTGCTGGACAGCTATGCCGCGTTGGGCAAGTTCGACATCGTGTTCTGTCGCAACGTGCTGATCTACTTCTCCGCCGACATCAAGCGCGACATCCTCACCCGTATCCATGCCACCCTCAAGCCGGGCGGCTACCTGTTCCTCGGGGCTTCCGAGGCGCTCAACGGGCTGTCCGACCTGTACCAGATGGTGCAGTGCAACCCGGGCATCATCTACAAGGCGCGATAGACGCCTTGCCAAGCGGCGGCGCGCTTCCGTAAGGTGCGCGCCTCGTCATTGCACAGTGATATCCATGCCTACTCGTCATCTCTGGGCCGCCGCTGGTCTTCTGCTTTCCAGCCTGCTGTGGGCGGGCAACGCCCTGATCGGCCGTGCAATCGCCGGGGAAATCCCGCCGCTGACCCTGTCGTTCTGGCGCTGGCTGGTGGCGCTATGCATCCTGCTGCCGTTCGTGGCCGGCACGTTGTGGCAGCACCGTGCGACCCTGCGCCAGGCGGGCTGGCGCCTGCCGGTGATCGCCGCGCTGGGCATCGGGGCCTACAACTCGCTGCTCTACACGGCGGCCAAGAGCACCACGGCGATCAACATCACGCTGCTCAATACCTGCATCCCGCTGGCCACCTTCCTGTTCGCCGGGCTGCTGCTCAAGGAATGGCCCAAGCGCCGTGCCTGGCTGGGCATGGGCATCGCCGTGGCCGGACTGCTGGTGCTGATCAGCCAGGCCAGTCTGGCCAATCTGCTGGGCCTGTCCTTCAACCCCGGTGACCTGGTGATGATCCTCGCGGTGCTGGCCTGGGCGCTGTACACCGTGCTGCTGCGCCTGTGGGCACCCTGGCTGCCGCTGCCGCCGCTGGCCCTGCTGGGTGCGTTCGTGTTGATCGGCGTGCCGGTGATCCTGCCGTTCTATCTGCTGGAATTCAGCCAGCTGGGCGGTTTCGAGCTGAACGGGCGCACGCTGGGCGCCATCCTCTACACCGCCATCCCGGCCTCGCTGATCGCCTACCTCACCTGGAACCAGGGGGTGAAGATCCTCGGCGCTGCCAAGGCCTCGCTGGCGCTGTACACGATGCCGGTGTTCGCTGCGGTGCTGGCCTACCTGTTGCTGGGTGAAACCTTGCAGGGATTCCACTGGGTCGGTGGGGCGCTGATCTTCGGTGGCCTGCTGTTCGCGACCCGTCCGGGGCGCTGAGCCCAGGGTTCGGGCTCTTGACTTCAGTCAGCGCGGCTCGACGTATCGTTATATACGCTGGTATATAGCGATTACTTCTCCGGAGAGTCCGTATGCGCCTTTTCCTGAAACAGCTGATGGCCGGCATCCTGCTGGCCGGCCTCGGCGGTCTCGTGCAAGCCGCCGAGCTGACCGTCTCTGCCGCCTCCAGCCTGACCAACGCCTTCCGGGAGATTGCCCGCGACTACCAGGCCGCCCATACGGACGTGAAGGTGCAGCTGAACTTCGGCGGCTCCGGGGCGCTGCTGCAGCAGATCGCCAAGGGCGCGCCGGTCGACCTGTTCGCCTCCGCCGACCAGGAAACCATGGACCGGGCCGAGCGGCAGGGGCTGATCGCCAGCGACACGCGCCAGGACTTCGCCCGCAATGCCCTGGTGCTGATCGTGCCGCACGACAGTGTGCTGCCGCTGACGCGCTTGGCCGACCTCACCCGGCCGGGCATCGAGCGCATCGCCATCGGCAACCCGGCCAGCGTGCCGGTCGGCCGCTACAGCCGCCAGGCGCTGGAGTCCGAACAGCTGTGGGAGGTGCTGCAGTCCCGGCTGATCAACACCCAGAACGTGCGCCAGGCGCTGGACTATGTGGCGCGCGGTGAAGTGCAGGCCGGTTTCGTGTACGCCACCGACGCTGCGGTGATGCCGGACACGGTGCGGGTGGCCTTCGCGGTGCCGCTGGCGGCAACCATCAGCTACCCCATTGCCGTGACGCGCGATGCCGCCCAGGCGGACGAGGCGCGTCGCTTCCTCGCCTACCTGCGCTCGCCGGCCGGCCAGGCGCTGCTGGCCCGCCACGGTTTCCAGGTGCCCTGACATGGACGCGATCTGGGCCGCCCTGGCGCTGTCGCTGAAAGTTGCCGGCTGGGCCACCGCCATCAGCCTGGTGCTGGGCGTGGCCGTTGGCTATCTGCTGGCGCGCGGGCGCTTTCCCGGTCGCGACCTGTTGGACACCCTGCTGACCCTGCCGATGGTCATGCCGCCCACCGTGCTCGGCTACTACCTGCTGGTGTTGCTGGGGCGACGCAGTACCTTCGGCGCCTGGCTGCACGACAGCTTCGGCATCAACCTGATCTTCACCTGGCAGGGCGCGGTGATCGCCGCCGCAGTGGTGGCCTTTCCGCTGGTGTTCAAGCCGGCGCGCGCCGCCTTCGAGGCGGTGGACGGCCAACTGGAGCAGGCCGCGCGCGTGCTTGGCGTGCGCGAGCTGGGGGTGTTCTTCCGTGTCACCCTGCCGCTGGCCTGGCGCGGCATCATGGCCGGCGTGCTGCTGGCCTTCGCCCGCGCGCTGGGCGAGTTCGGCGCCACGCTGATGGTCGCCGGCAGCATTCCCGGCAAGACCCAGACACTGTCCATCGCCGTGTATGAGGCCGTGCAGGCCGGCCAGGACGACACCGCCAACCTGCTGGTGCTGATCACCTCGGCGCTGTGCATCGGCGTGCTGCTGCTTGCCGGTCGCCTGGCCCCCGGACGCATCGCCAATCGCTGAGGAATCGCCCGTGCAGCTCGATCTCGATATCCGCAAGACCCTGCGCGCCGGCGCACGCCGCTTCGACCTTGCGGTCGGCCTGCGCAGCGACAGCCAGCGGCTGGTGATTCTCGGCCCCTCCGGCTCGGGCAAGAGCCTGCTGCTCAAGGCCATCGCCGGGCTGATGCGTCCCGATCAGGGCCACATCCGCCTGGGTGGCGCCACGCTGTTCGACCAGGCCGCGCGCATCGACCTGCCACCGCAGCGCCGCGAGGTGGCCTACCTGTTCCAGGACTACGCGCTGTTCCCGCACCTCAACGTGCGCCAGAACATCGCCTTCGGTCTGCGGCGCGGACTGCTCAACCCGCGCCCGCGCAACCGCGAGCCGGCCGTCGAGCACTGGCTGGATGCTTTCCAGTTGCGTGCGGTGGCCGAGCAACTGCCGGCGCAGCTGTCCGGCGGGCAGCGCCAGCGCACCGCGCTGGCCCGCGCGCTGGTCGCCGAACCCCGGGCGCTGCTGCTGGACGAGCCCTTTTCCGCCCTCGACCCGTTGCTGCGCGCGCACATGCGCCGTGAGCTGGACGAGCTGCAACGACGCCTGCGGGTGCCGATGCTGCTGATCACCCACGACCCGGAGGACGCCGAGGTGTTCGGCGACCAGGTGCTGTATCTGCGCGAGGGGTTGATCGAACAGGCCGGGACGCATTCCGCGGCCGGCTATGCCGCTCAGTACAGGGAGCAGCCATGACGGGGAACGACAAGAGCCTTGAGCTGCATGGCTCGCTCTGGCTGACCGTGGGCGGCGAGCGCTTCGGGGGCGAACAGCGCATCGCGCTGTTGGCCAGCATCGCCGAGTGCGGCTCGATCTCCCAGGCGGCCAAGGCCATCGGCATGAGCTACAAGGCGGCCTGGGACGCCATCGACAGCATGAACAACCTGGCCGGCGAAGCGCTGGTCGAGCGCCTGGCCGGCGGCAAGGGAGGCGGTGGCACACGCCTGACGTCCCGCGGCGCGCAACTGGTGGCGAACTTCCGGGCCATCGAGGAGGAACATCGACGCTTCGTCGAACAACTCGGCCGCCAGGCCGACGATTATTTGCTGCTGCGGAGAATCAGCATGAAGACCAGTGCGCGCAACCAGTTTCTCGGCACCGTCACCCGGGTGCAGACCGGCGCGGTGAATGACGAGGTCGAGCTGGCCATCGCCGGTGACCAGCAGCTGGTGGCCATCGTGACCCGCGAAAGCTGCGAGTCCCTCGGCCTGCGGCCGGGCGTGCAGGTCTACGCGCTGGTGAAATCCTCGTCGGTGATCCTGCTGGCTGACGACGAGCCGGTGCGCGTCTCGGCGCGCAACCAGTTGAGCGGCACGGTGGTCCGGGTGCTGCCCGGGGCGGTGAATGCCGAGGTGGTGCTGGAGCTGCCTGGCGGCGCGCACCTGGCGGCGGTGGTCACCCAGGCCAGCTGCGACGCCCTGCAGCTGGCTCCGGGGCGTCGGGTGATGGCTATCTTCAAGGCGTCCAGTGTGATCCTGGCGCTGCCGGCCTGAGGTGCTTCAGCGGCCGGGTGCCCATTGCCCGCCCCAGACATTGCAGCCTTGGGGCAGGGTATCGAGGTCGTCGGTCGTGCGCGCGTAGTAGTAGGCGTCCCGGCCGCTTTTCATGAAGTTCTTGCAGATGCCCTGCGCCGGCAGCTCGCATTGCGCCATGTAAGTCACGGTTCCCGGGTTGCCACCCAGCGCGGCGGAGGTCTTTGCCAGCTCGCTGCAGGAGCGACGGAATGCGGTTTCGTCCGTTTCCGTTCGTCCGGCCTGCATGCAGTCCTTGGAGTAGAGGGTTTGACCCAGCAGATTGAAGTTGCCTTCGATCATGCAGGCCCGCTGCGTGAATCCTTCGTTGGCCAGGGCTGCGCTGCTCAGGAGGGCGGACAGGCAGGAAATGAGCGCGGCTCTTTTCATGGTGCGTACTCGTGGACTGGATATGGCGTCGCACTCTAGAGCAGTTGCCTGCGTACGCCTGAGACGCGGTCGGGCTTTCTGCTCCGCCACGGCTGAAACGCTGATTTGACGAGAGACCCCATGACGTACCGGATCGATTCATTGCCCGCGCTGCAATTCCCGCTCCTCGACAAGTTCTACCGGGCGCAGCGCAGCCACATGCGCGTTGCCCGGGCGGAGGGCGCCTGGGTCGCCCGCGAGCAGGAAATCATCGCCGGCGTCTGCCTGACGCCGGTTGCCGCCGGCCATTGGCTGACCAGTCTGCTGGTCGCCCCGCAGGCCCGGCAGCGCGGCGTGGCAGCCGCGCTATTGGCTCGGGTGCGGGCCGACACGGCGGGGCCGATCTGGCTGTTCTGCCATCCCGAACTGGAGGGTTTCTATCGGGGCCGGGGGTATCAGGCGTGTACGGCACTGCCCGAGGACCTGGCGAAGCGGCTGGAGCGCTACGGAAGAACCAAGTCGCTGCTGGCGATGGTGAATGACGGCGAGGCGTCGAGCCGCGTTGCGAGCTGAGCGGAACGCGTCACGGAAGGCGCGGCATTTCGGCACGCTCAAACCATCGCTCCGGGCAGCACAGGTGAACCCTGCACGCCATTTGCCCTCCACTGGATACGGCTGCTCGACCCTCGGGAGAAAGGTGCTCAGGCAAGCGATTCATGCAGTCGGAGGGCAAACGCGATGCGGCTTTCTCTCGGCTCCGGAGGACTGACATGCTCAAGTTCCTGACAAGCGCCATCGGCATCATCTTCCTGATCGGCCTGATCGTGGTGATCGGCATCCTGATGCTCATCTTCTGAACCGGAATCGGGTTTGCCAGGGACGGCAGCCAAGGAGGCTGGGAGAAGCGGGTGGATCGTGCCGGCAGCTGCAGCCGGAAGACAAAAACAAGAAAGCCCGCGTTAAGCGGGCTTCTTGAATATGGTGGCTACACCGGGACTTGAACCTGGGACATCAGCATTATGAATGCTGCGCTCTAACCAACTGAGCTATGTAGCCGGAATGGCGCGCATTATTCCTATCGGGCGGAAGCCTGTCAACACCTTTCCCTGAAAAAAATCTCGTTGCTTTCAAGTGCTTAGCGAGCGCGCGCGTGAGCGCCCGCAGGCCGGCGTGTGGCTGACGCCACCGGCCATTACTTTGATACCATTGCGCGCCGGCCTTCGCTCAACGCTCTGGGTTGCGAATCGCCAGAGGTGGCAAAGGGATGGCCTGTCAGTGGTATATTTCGCGCGTTTTTTTCTCAGCGGGCCGGATCATGGATCTATTGGAAGTACATCATCTTGCGCGCAGCACCCATCAGGGAGCGAAGCTTCATGCCCAACTGGAAGGGCGGTTGTTCAGGGTCAGCGCCGGCGTCGTCACTCTGCACACCGACCAGGGCATGTGGGTGGTGCCGCCGGGCTACATGGCCTGGGTGCCGCCCATGCAGCTGCACCTGCCGGTCAGCCATGGCGACATGCGCGGGCTGCGGCTGAACTTCGCGGAAGCCTGGAGCCGTGGGCAAATGCCGGCGCAGCCCCGGGTGATTCGCCAGAGCCAGCTGCTGGTGTCGCTGCTGGACGAGATGCCTCTGGATCCGAGCCTGAACACCATCTATCTGCAGGTCTTCGCCGACGCCTTCGCCCGCAAGCCGGCGCAGGACCTGTTCCTCCCGGTTCCACAGGATGAGCGGCTGCGCCAGATCACCCAGGGGTTGTTCGACAAACCGGACAGCGATGCCGATCTGGATGACTGGGTCGAGATCATCGGTATGCCGCGCCGGACGCTGACCCGTCGCTTCCAGAAGGAAACCGGCCTGAGCTTCGCCCAATGGCGCCAGCAACTGCGACTGATGCTGGCCATGGAGCAGTTGGCCGCCGGCGAACCGGTTGCCGAGGTTGCTCCCCGTGTCGGCTATCAGAGCGTCAGCGCCTTCATTCAGGTGTTCCGCCGTGCCCTGGGCGAAACGCCCAAGAGCATGTTTGCAGCATGATGCGACAGACTGCCGGATAGCCAAGCCGGCAGGTTGCCATTTCTCCTTCTCCATCTAGGCTTACGGCGCTCTATCCTGCCGGTTCCAAGAGAACCGGCGGGGTAGCGGCTGCCCGGCATTCCCTTTCTTTCTCTGCCGGGCACCTCAGTCAGCATGTGTAAGGAGACCATCATGACTGCTGTCTTTCGCAACATTGACGAACTGCTGGCCGCCGAGGGCCGGGAACTGGGCCATACCGAGTGGCTGGAGATGACCCAGGAGCGGGTCAACCTGTTCGCCGAAGCCACCGGGGATCACCAGTGGATCCATGTCGACCCCGAGCGCGCCGCCAGAACGCCGTTCGGAGGCTGCATCGCCCACGGCTACCTCACGCTGTCGCTGGCCAGCCTGTTCATCAATCAGCTGATGCGGGTGGAAAACCTGGCCATGGGCGTCAACTACGGCTGTGACAAGGTGCGCTTCCCGGCGCCGGTGAAGGTGGGCAGTCGGGTGCGCGGCCAAGCCGTGGTGCAGAAGGCCGAACGCATCGGCGACGCCGTGCAGCTGGCGGTGCGCGTGACCGTGGAAGTCGAGGGGCAGGACAAGCCCGGCTGCGTGGCCGACACCCTGGCGCGTTTCGTCTTCATGCCGGCCCGCTGACCCGCGCCAGCAGCCGCAGCAGATCGTCACAGCGCCTGGCCACCTGCTGGCGATCTTCCTCGTCGTTCAGGCACTCGCCGGCGCGTCGGGCAACGCGCCGCCCATGTCTGGCGAGGCAGTCCCGCTGTTGCGGGCTGCGCAGGGCTGGGGCCACCACGGCGAGGGTATCCAGCAGTTTCAGGCTCACCGCCACACTCGAACAGCCGTATTCCCGGATCGGGTCGAATGCCGCATCGGCCAGGGCACAAAAGGTGAGCGGCGGGGCAATCAGCCGCAGCGTTCCGTCGCTGTCCAGCCGCTGTGGCGCTGGTGGCTGCCGGCCGGCGACCTGCACCAGGCCGATCCCCAGCCGATCCAGGCAGGCCATGGCGGTAAACGGGTCGTTGATGCCCGGCGACAGGGCGCGCACCGCGATTTCCACCAGTTGATTGACCACGAACAGCAGGTCCTGCCCGGCGGTACGCTGATTGCCCAGCACGAACGCGGCATTGACCGCATCGGTCAGTGACGCCGCGTCAGCGCTGGGTGGTTGAGCCCACAGCAGCGGCTGTCCCGTGATCAGGTGCTCGCCGGGGCGACAGGCGAGGCGCAGGACCAGGTCGTGCTGGCGGGCCAGTGCCAGCAGCGCCTCCAGGTCAATGAACTGCAGGTAGCCCGAGTGCTGCGCCGGCACCGGCACGCCGTTCTCCGCCGCGGGTTCTGCCGATTTAGGGGCGGGAGTGCCGGCGGGTTCGGGAAACAGCTGCTCGATACCGGCGCAGAGCTCCTGGCTGAGGCGGGCGATGATTTCGTTGGCCTGGATGGCGACCGAGACGTGGTGAATGAAGTAGATCAGCACGCCCAGGCTGAAAACCGCCAGCAGCACACCGAGGGTGACGGACAGGTGCGGTACGAAGGCCTCCGCCCCCTCGGCGTGGCGGATGGTGCGCAGCACCAGCAGGCAGTACAGGAACGTGGCCACGAAGATGCCCAGCACCAGTTGGTAGGTGGTGTCGCGCATGAAGTTGCGCAGCAGGCGCGGGCCGAACTGGGACGAGGCGAGGGACAGGGTCACCAGGGTCATGGAAAAGACGATGCCGACGATGGTGATCATCGAGCCGGCGATGGTGCCCAGCACCGTGCTGGCGCCCTCGGCGCCGCCGGTGAACAGCCAGCCGTCGGCACGCAGGGCGCGAAGGGTGTCGCCACGGTCCAGGGCGGTGGTGGCGAGTGCCAGCCCGACCGCAGCGCAGGCCATGAGAATGGGCAGGAACCAGAAGCTGGAGCGCATCCGGTTCCAGTAACTGAACAGCTGTGCTTTCACGCCGGAGACCGTACTCTGAGAATCCACTGCATCGGAGTGTGCAAGCGCGACGGTGTTCCGCAGGGGGACGACCCGGCAGCCTGGAATTTCCCCTTGCGCTGCGATCAAAGGAAAGTCTGTAGGAACCTACACGAGGAGAGCGAGATGGAAACGCAGGAGCTGCATCGCGGGCGGTTGATCGACCATATCCAACTGGTGGTGAGGGACCTGCCCGCCAGCCAGGTGTTCTACCAGGCCGTCTGCGCCGCCCTGGAGATTCCCATGGGAGGGGTGGGGGAGGGCTACTTCTGGATCGACGAGCTGTTCGTCTCGACGGCCGACAGCCCGGCGGCGCTGGGGCAACTGACTGGGCGCCATCACCTGGCCTTCCAGGCGAAGAGTCCGACCATGGTCGATGCCTTCCACAAGGCCGCCCTGGCCAGCGGTGGCACCGACAACGGGGCGCCCGGCGAGCGCGAGTACCACCTGGGTTACTACGCCGCCTTCGTCCTCGACCCCGACGGCAACAACATCGAAGCCGTGTACCACGGGCCGGCGCAGCGCAGCGCGGAGTCGGTGCTGATCTCGTTCTGAAGAAGGTGGCCGCCCTCACTTCACCCGGCACTAGGCAGAGGACGCCGGGTGGACAGGGCAGTGCGCCATCCGTTCGCCTCAGTCAACGCAATGGGGCTGTTGTCCAACCTGCTTATTCCACCGTGCAGACCGCTCTGGCCTGGTGGCGCGAGCTCGCCGACAATGCCGCTACCCTCTCATCCTTGCAGGCATGCAATGTACAACCGATATGGAAAACTCGCCTCCTGGGTTTACAACCTGGACAAGCCGGTAGGTCGGTCATTCGGTGACCTGGAGTTTTATCGCCATCGCCTCGAACAATGCGATGGCCCTATTCTGGAGCCTGCCGTCGGCAACGGGCGCATTTACGTCCCCTTGCTGGAAGCTGGCTTCCCAATCGAGGGCTTCGATGCTTCCAGTGAGATGCTCGGTTATTGCGATGCAGCGTGCCGCAAGCGAGATCTACCGGCGGCGTTGACCCGGCAGACATTTGAGAACTTCTCCTACGACAAGCGCTTTGGCGCCATCATCATCCCGGCAGGGTCGTTTCAATTGCTTACCGAAAGCGCTTCAGCCACTTCTGTGCTGGAGCGATTGCATTATCACCTCGCACCCAGCGGTCGTTTGATCATCGATCTTGACCCGATATGCAGCTTTCTCGAACCCTCAGCAGCCTCTACATCTGTTCGAACCTGGGTGACTGAAGAAGGCGATCTGCTGACGTTGACCGATCAGCGGGTTGAGACTCGCTATCTCGCCCAGACGACCCTTTCCCACCTTCGCTACGAGCACTGGCGTGATGGCCGCTTGCTACGAACTGAGCTCGATCTGTTCAAGCTGCGCTGGTGGGGCGTTGAGGAGTTCGCTCTTGCGCTGCGTGCTGCGGGCTTTGTGGATATTGAGATTTCGGGCAACTACCAGCACGGCCAGGGACCGCTTGAGGGCCAGACGATAATCAGCTTCGAGGCGAGGCGCGCGGCGTTTTGAGGTTGCCACGATGGCCATGACCGTCAACTTGTCTCGGCCGTAACCAGCGACTTTCTTGCGGCTGTTTCATGGGGGGCTTTGCACCGTTTTCAGTGTGTCAAAGTCCTCCGCCGAAACGATATTGCCAAACAATGCCTACGGCATCGTATTGACTGCCCGTACGGGTAAAAGCGCCATTACTGGCGAACAGTTTCAGCGAATGGTTCCGACTCAACGGCAGCGTGAGCGTGCCACCGTAGCGTGTATTTTCCTGAAAGTCGCGGTTGCTGGCCCCGTCGATTGAGGTACTTCCACCCGCGAAATAGGTCATGTCCAGTGCTGCCCAAATACCATTGCTGAAGGAATAGATAATATGACCTTGGACTTGATAAATAGGGTCCTGAGAAACCGTGCGATTTCCGAGGAAATCATCATTGTCGGTGAAAAAAGTTCCTGCGCCAGACAATTCCAGTGTTAATGCGCCCAGACGCTTGGAAATCCCCAGCTCGGGTTTGAATGACCAGCGATTGTTGCCGAGGTTTATGAGCCTGTCCGAATCGTATTGGCCCAGCGGCGCCGTGATCGCCAGGCTGGCGCCAATAATCAAATCCTGTTGATACCGGGCGAACTCATTCAGGGGCAGAGCTGGGGCGCCATATAGGTTAACCGAGAAGCGAAACCTTGGATCGATAAGTCCCGTGACATAGCGCTCTACGGGCTCGCCGTCAAAAAGAGCAGTGCCCTGCAGTTTTGCCTGGGGGACAACAATATCGAACTTTCCGGAGCGACCCCACACGTCCAGGGATCTGGCATAGGCAAACACGATTGTGTCGATATCGATCTTGCCATCTTCGAGCGGTACCGAAGGGTTGGCGGTCACGCTGCCCTCAGTCTTGCTGTAACCCATGAGCAGGAAATTAATCCCGACAGGTGTATTGGCGTAAGACCTGGGCTCGAGATCTTCTGCTTCTGCTCCGTAGGCGACTAACATGAGCGACGCGCATAGTAGATATCTCATCCGCTTGCTTCCTACGCCCTGAGATTTTCCTCAGCGTTGTTTTTGAATGTAGAGCATCTCTATGCGCCTGGCCGCTACCACCACAGCAGCCGGTAGCATGACTGCTCCTGACGGCAGGCTCGGCTTTCTGCCACCTGCCTATTTTGCAGGTGCATAAGAAAAAACCCCTTGCAGCCAATGACTGCAAGGGGTTCGGTGTCCACCAAGGTCCGCTGAGAGCCAGCGCAATCCTCAAACGTTGAAGCGGAAGTGCATCACGTCGCCGTCCTTGACGATGTAGTCCTTGCCTTCCAGGCGCCATTTGCCGGCTTCCTTGGCGCCGGCCTCGCCCTTGTACTGGATGAAGTCGTCGTAGGCGATGACTTCGGCGCGGATGAAGCCCTTCTCGAAGTCGGTGTGGATCACGCCGGCGGCCTGCGGGGCGGTGGCGCCGACCTTGACGGTCCAGGCGCGTACTTCCTTCACCCCGGCGGTGAAGTAGGTCTGCAGGTTGAGCAGCTGGTAGCCGGCGCGGATCACGCGGTTCAGACCCGGCTCCTCCATGCCCATGGACTCGAGGAACATCATCTTTTCCTCGTCATCGTCCAGCTCGGCGATTTCCGCCTCGATCTTGTTGCACACCGGCACCACGATGGCGCCTTCTTCCTCGGCGATGGCCTTCACCACGTCCAGGTGCGGGTTGTTCTCGAAGCCGTCCTCGGCGACGTTGGCGATGTACATCACCGGCTTGCTGGTCAGCAGGTGGAAGCCGCGAACGATGCGCTTCTGCTCGTCGTCCATGTGCTTCATCAGGCTGCGGGCCGGCTTGCCCTCGCTGAAGTGCGGGATGAGCTTTTCCAGGATGGCCTTCTGCGCCAGGGCTTCCTTGTCGCCGCCCTTGGCGTTGCGGGCGACCTTCTGCAGTTGCTTCTCGCAGCTGTCCAGGTCGGCGAAGATCAGTTCCAGGTCGATGATCTCGATGTCGCGCTTGGGATCCACGCTGTTGGCCACGTGGATGACGTTCTCATCCTCGAAGCAGCGCACCACGTGGGCGATGGCGTCGGTCTCGCGGATGTTGGCCAGGAACTTGTTGCCCAGGCCCTCACCCTTGGAGGCGCCGGCGACCAGACCGGCGATGTCGACGAATTCCATGGTGGTCGGCAGCACGCGCTCGGGCTTGACGATCGCCGCCAGGGCATCCAGGCGGGCATCGGGCATCGGCACGATGCCGCTGTTGGGCTCGATGGTGCAGAACGGGAAGTTCTCCGCGGCGATGCCGGACTTGGTCAGGGCGTTGAACAGGGTGGACTTGCCGACGTTGGGCAGGCCGACGATGCCGCAATTGAATCCCATGGTGTATCCCTCGCGAATCGAAAAGGGGAGTGATCAGGCTTTCTGGCTGTGCAGCGTCTGCATGGCCTTGGTCCAGTCGCCAGCCAGGATCTCTGGAACAACGCCCAGGGCGTGGTCGATGCTCTTGTCCAGCAGCTCCTGCTCGCTGCGCGGCGCGCGGCTGAGCACGAAGCCGGACACCAGGCTGGCGTGGCCGGGATGGCCGATGCCCAGGCGCAGACGATGAAAACCGTTGTTGTTGCCGAGCTGGGCGATGATGTCGCGCAGTCCGTTGTGCCCGCCGTGTCCGCCGCCTTTCTTGAGCTTCGCGACGCCGGGGGGCATGTCGAGTTCGTCGTGGGCCACCAGGATCGCATCGGGCTCGATGCGGTAGAACCGGGCCAGCGCGGCGACGGCCTGTCCGCTGCGGTTCATGTAGGTGGTGGGGATGAGCAGACGAACGTCCTGACCCTGATGGGTGAACTTGCCCACCAGGCCGAAATACTTCTTGTCGAGAACCAGGCGCACGCCCTTGGCGTCGGCAAGGCGCTCAACGAAAAGGGCCCCTGCGTTATGCCGGGTCTGGTCGTATTCGGGGCCTGGATTACCCAGGCCGACGATCAGTTGTACGGCAGTCACGTCAGGGGCCCTTCCTTAAGCGGCTGCCGCGCAACGCGCGGCAGCGCCAGTTGCATTACTCGGCGCGCGAGGCGTGGATGTTGGCCACGGCCAGGTTGTTGCCGTGGGCCAGGGCCACCAGTTGAACGCCCTTCGGCAGCTTCAGGTCGGACAGGTGCAGAATCTGGCCGACTTCGACGTTGCTCAGGTCAACTTCGATGAACTCCGGCAGATCCTTGGCTTCGCAGGACACTTCCACTTCGCTGATCACGTGGGACACTTCGCCGCCTTGCTGCTTCACGCCCACCGAGTTTTCGGCGTTGATGAAGTGCAGGGGAACGGTGGTGGTCATCTTCTGGCCGGCAACGACGCGCACGAAGTCGGCGTGCAGCACGAAGCTCTTGGCCGGGTGACGCTGCAGGGCCTTGATGACCACGTCTTCGGCCTTGCCGTCGATGGTCAGGCTGATGACGCTGCTGAAGGTGGCTTCGTTTTCCAGCGCCTTGGCGAAGTCCTTGGCCAGCAGGCTGATGGATTGCGGAGCCTTGTCGCCGCCGTAGACAACGGCGGGAACCAGGTTGGCGTTACGACGCAGGCGGCGGCTCGCACCTTTCCCCAGGTCGGAACGCGCTTCGGCATTCAGGGTGATCTTGGTCATGTTGTATCTCCAGATATACGTGTCGCCCGCACGCTTGCGACCAGCGTTTGGGCGACTCGGAAAAGCCCCGCGTCAGGCGGGGCGTTTGTGTTCAGCGCGATAGCTGGCGGCAGGGCCGTCAGCTGCGAAACATTGCGCTGATCGATTCTTCGTTGCTGATGCGGCGTACCGCTTCGGCGACCACCGGGGCGATGTCCAGCTGGCGAATGCGCGGGCAGGCCTGCGCAGCCGGGGACAGCGGGATGGTGTTGGTGACCACCACTTCGTCGAGCGCGGAGCCTTCGATGTTCTCGATGGCGCGGCCGGACAGCACGGGGTGGGTGCAATAGGCATAGACGCGTTCGGCGCCGTGGTCCTTGAGGGCCTTGGCGGCCAGGCACAGGGTGCCGGCGGTATCGACCATGTCGTCGACCAGCACGCAGGTGCGGCCTTCGACATCGCCGATGATGTGCATGACTTCGGATACGTTGGCCTTGGGGCGACGCTTGTCGATGATCGCCAGGTCCACACCCAGGCTCTTGGCCACGGCGCGCGCACGCACCACGCCACCGATATCCGGGGACACGATCAGCAGGTTCTCGAAGCGCTGGTCTTCGATATCGTCCACCAGGGTGGGCGAGCCGTAGATGTTGTCCACGGGGATATCGAAGAAGCCCTGGATCTGGTCGGCGTGCAGGTCAACGGTGAGCACACGGTTGACGCCGACGTTGGCCAGCATGTCGGCCACCACCTTTGCGCTGATCGCCACGCGGGCGGAGCGGGGGCGGCGATCCTGACGGGCATAGCCGAAGTAGGGGATCACGGCGGTGATGCGCGACGCGGAGGAGCGGCGGAAGGCGTCGGCCATTACCACCAGCTCCATCAGGTTGTCATTGGTGGGCGCACAGGTCGGCTGAATCAGGAAGACGTCCTTGCCGCGAACATTTTCATTGATTTCAACGCTGATCTCGCCGTCGGAGAACTTGCCTACGGCAACGTCGCCGAGCGGGATGTGCAATTGCTGAACGACGCGACGCGCCAGATCGGGGTTGGCGTTCCCCGTGAAGACCATCATCTTGGACACGCGCAGTACCTGCCTGGATTGGGTCCGATGAAATTGAAAAGCCGTTCAAAAAGGCGTGCTTTTTGAACAGCTCTGGAATATGGCAGGGGCGGCTGGATTCGAACCAACGCATGGCAGGATCAAAACCTGCTGC
>NZ_JBOY01000093.1:0-3224 GCF_000647775.1 Pseudomonas sp. RL
CATCAGCGGCTGCCCGTACAAGAAGATCTATTACAACTGGAAGAGCGGCAAATCGGAGAAGTGCATCTTCTGCTTCCCGCGCATCGAATCCGGCCAGCCGACCGTGTGCTCGGAAACCTGCGTCGGGCGCATCCGCTACCTGGGCGTGCTGCTGTATGACGCCGACCGTATCGGCGAGGTGGCCGCCGCCGAGGACGAGCGCGACCTCTATCGGCGCCAATGCGACATCTTCCTGGACCCCCACGATCCGGCAGTCATCGAGCAGGCTCGCAAGGACGGCATAGCGGACAACGTGATCGTCGCCGCCCAGGCCTCGCCGGTGTACAAGCTGGCCATGGACTGGGGCCTGGCGCTACCGCTGCACCCAGAGTTCCGGACCCTGCCGATGGTCTGGTACGTGCCGCCGCTCTCCCCCATCCAGTCCGCCGCCGAGGCCGGGCACATCGAGTTCGACGGCATCCTGCCAAAAATCGAATCGCTGCGCATTCCGGTGCGCTACCTGGCCAACATGCTCACCGCCGGCGACGAGGCCCCGGTGGTGCTGGCCCTCAAGCGGCTGATGGCGATGCGCGTGTACATGCGCGGCAAGCACGTGGACGGCAACCCCGACAGCCGCGTGCTGGACCAGGTGGGCCTGACCCAGGCGCAGGTCGAGGACATGTACCGCTACCTGGCCATCGCCAACTATGAGGACCGCTTCGTGATTCCCACCGCCCACCGCGAAATGGCCCGCGACGCCTTCCCGGAACGTAACGGCTGCGGCTTCACCTTCGGCAACGGCTGCCAGGGCGGCAACAACGAAGCCAGCCTGTTCGGTGGCCGCAAGGCCACCACCACCCTGGTCAAGCCCGTCGGAGAGTTCGATCCGCTGGAGGACATGCGCCGTGACTAGTCTTGCCGCAACCCAACCCGAGACGTTCCAGGGCCTGCGCAGCCTGCGTGTGCTGGCGCGCCTGCTGGATTACCCGAGCGCCGAGCTGCAGGCGGCCGCCGATGAGCTGGAGGCCGTCCTGCGGGCCGAAGCGCGCTTGCCCGTGCCGCTGCGCCAGCGTCTGGGCGCCTGGTGCCGTGCGCTGGCCGACACCCCGCTGCTGGATCTGCAGGCGAGCTACGTGGCGCTGTTCGACCGTGGGCGTGCCACCTCGCTGCTGCTGTTCGAGCATGTGCATGGCGAATCCCGTGCCCGCGGGCAGGCCATGGTCGACCTGCTGGCCGAGTACGAAGCGGCGGGCTTCCGGATCGCCACCCGGGAGCTGCCGGATCACCTGCCGCTGTTTCTCGAATACCTGTCGACCCGCGATGAGGAGGAGATCGGCCGCTGGCTAGGCGAGATCCGCCACATCCTCGGCCTGCTGGCGGCGCGCCTGGAGGAACGCGGCGCCAGCCATGCGTTGGTACCCCAGGCGCTGCTGGCACTGATCGGGGCCAGCGAGGAGATCGCCCGGCACCGCGCCACGGTGGCCGAGGAAACGCCCGACCACACGCCCCAGGCGCTGGATGCGGTATGGGAGGAGGAAGTCGTGCGCTTCTCCGCCGAGTCCGACCAGGACTGCGCTCTGCAATCCGCCGAGGGCCGCCGTCTGGCCGAGCGCAAGTACCAGGCGACGCCCCAGACCGTCACTCTCATGCCCGCCAGTCCGTCGTCGCCGGCGACGGATAGATAGAAGGAGAGCCCCCATGTTCTTCGAATACCTGCAGCACCTGATCTATGGCTACTACCCCTACCTGGCCGGCACCGTGTTCCTGGTCGGCAGCCTGCTGCGCTTCGATCACGGGCAGTACACCTGGAAGGCGCATTCCAGCCAGATCCTCTCGAAAAAGAACATGCGCCTGGCCAGCAATCTGTTCCACGTCGGCATGCTGGTCATCTTCTTCGGCCACCTGTTCGGCATGCTCACGCCGCACTGGATGTACGAGCCCTTCCTCAGTGCCGGCCACAAGCAACTCCTGGCCATCATCATCGGCGGCATCGCCGGGGCCATGGTGGTGATTGGCGGCGCCATGCTGCTGTACCGGCGCTTCTTCAACCCCAGGGTCAAGGCCACCTCGGGCTTCATGGATAACCTGATTCTCGCGCTGATCGTGTTCCAGGCGGCCCTGGGCATGGTCACCATCATCTTCTCCCTCGGCCACCTGGAGGGCGACGTGATGCTGACCCTGGCGTCCTGGGCGCAGGCCATCGTGTTCTTCAATGGCAATGCGGCGAACTACCTGGAAGAGGTCTCCTGGATCTACAAGGTGCACATCTTCGTCGGTCTGACCATCATTTTCCTGTTTCCCTTCACCCGCCTGGTGCACATCTGGAGCATTCCGCTGGGCTATCTGGGGCGCAACTACCAGATCGTGCGCAAGCGCGGCTGACGGAGGCTGGCGATGGAACTGATCGACGTTCAGACGCTAGCGGACGTGCCTGCTCCGGTGATCCGCGTTGGCGCGGTGACCTTCGACGAGGCGGACATCGCCCGGGAAACGCCGTTCCATCCGGCCGCCACGCTGGCCGAGGCGCAACTGCAGGCAGCGCGCGCGCTGGTGGTGCGCGAACTGCTGCGCCAGCGCGCCACAGCGCTGGGCCTGCCGTTGCAGGCTGCTGATGACGATCACACCCTGGCAGCCCTGCTGGAACGCGAGCTGCAGGTGCCCGAGCCGGACGAGGCCGCCTGCCGGCGTTTCTTCGAGCACAACCGCTCTCGCTTCGCCGAACCCCTGCGCCTGCGGGTGCGCCACATCCTGCTGGCGGCGGCGCCGGACGACGCCCGGGCCCGGGACGGGCAGTACCGCCTCGGCCAGAAACTGCTGCGGCAGTTGAACGAAGCGCCGGAACGCTTCACCGAACTGGCCTTGCGCCATTCGGTCTGTCCATCGAAGGCGGATGGCGGCGAACTCGGCTGGCTGGCGCCCGGCCAAACCGTGCCCGAGCTGGACCGCGCCCTGCGCCATTTGCCGCTCGGCCTGCACGAGCGACCACTGGCCTCGCGCTACGGTTGGCACCTGATCGCCGTCGACGAACGCCAGGAAGAACGCCCACTGCCCTATGAACAGGTGGCCGAGCGGGTGCGCCACAACCTGCGCGAACAGGCCACGCGCCGAGCTCTGCGGCATTACCTGCTGGCCCTGGAGGAGGAGATCGGCGTCGAGGGCCTGAAACTGGACGCCGACGCCGAGGGTGCGCTGATGCGCTGAGCGCCGCCCGTGAGCCGGGCGGCGCGACCTGGATCAGGCGCGCT
>NZ_JBOY01000094.1:0-54576 GCF_000647775.1 Pseudomonas sp. RL
CGCCGCCTCGATGGCCGCGTTGAGGGCCAGCAGGTTGGTCTGGTCGGCGATGCCCTGGATCACCACCAGCACCTGGCCGATGGATTCCGCCTCGGCCGCCAGACGCTCGACGGTGGCTGCCGTCTGGCCCAGCTTGCCGCCCAGCTGATCGATGCTCTCGCGGGTCGCCGCCACCTGGCGCAGACCGTCACGGGCCTCGCGCTCGACCTCGCCGGAGGCCGTCGAGGTGCGGGTGGCGTTGCCGGCCACTTCGTCCACGGCGGTGGACATCTCCGTGACCGCCGTGGCGGCCTGCTGCACTTCGTCATTCTGGCGGGTGATGCCGCGCGCGGTGTCGTCGGTCACCGCGTGCAGCTCCTCGGCGGCCGAGGCCAGCTGGGTGGCCGAGCCCTGGATGCGCTGCAGGGTATCGCGCAGGTTCTGCTGCATCTGCTGCACCGAACGCTGCACCTCGGTGATCTCGTCACGACCGACCGGGTTCAGCGGTTGGGTCAGATCCCCTTCCGCCACGCGGCCAGCGGCCTGCTTGAGCGTATCCAGCGGGCCCATGATGCTGCGCAGCAGCAGCGCGGCCAGCCCCGCGCCGAGCGCCAGCAGCACCACGATGACGCCGATGGTGATCCGCTGGTTGGTTTCGTAACGGGCCACGGACTCGTCGTACACGGCACGGGACGCCTGCAGCTGGACATCCATCAGGGCATTAATGGCCGCGGAGATCGGATCGATGCGGCCATACAGCTCGGTGTCCACGAACTGCTGCAGGTCGAAGGAGTTCTTGCTGCGCAGGATCTCGCGCAGGTTGCTCAGCGGGGCGCGCAGGTCCTGCATCATCGGCTCGATACGCGCCACCAGTTGCTGCTCGTCCTCCAGCAGGAAGGTACCCAGGTAACGCTTCCAGGCCCGGTCGATGTCCGCCAGGGCCTTGTCCACATCACCCAGCGCCTGTTCGTAGGACATCAGGCCGAGATTGGCCTTCTGCGCGGCGTCGACAATCTGCACGGCATACATGTCCGACACCACCTTGAGTTCGCGCAGCGGGACGACGCGGTCCAGGTACATCGAGTTCAGCCCCACCAGGCTGCGTTGCTGGGCGACCAGCGACACCACGCCAGTGATCAGGGTACCGAGCAGCATCACGCCGACCAGCAGCAGCAGACGGGTGCGTATGGTCCAGTTTTGCAACATGGCCTTCTCCTTGAAGTGAACACGGCGAAACGCCGAAGCACATCGGGGCTTCGGCCCTCGGAAGCTTCCCCAGAGGGGGCACGCAGGCGCTGGCAGTCGGTTTATAGGGTTCTGGTAGCCCGCCGCAGCGGGTCCGACGCGCCGTTATCGGCAGCAGATGCCGAAAATTGAGTCCATTTTCGGCACCCCCACTCGATCTAGAGCTGGAAGCGGCTGGTCAGGCGGGTCAGATCGGTGGCCAGGCGCGTCAGCTCGTCGCTGGCGGCCGAGGTCTGCTGGGCGCCGGCGGCGCTCTGCTGGGCGATGTCGCGGATGGCCACCAGGTTGCGGTCCACTTCGCGGGCCACCTGGGCCTGCTCCTCGGCGGCGCTGGCGATCACCAGGTTCATCTCGTTGATCTGCCCGACCCGTTCGGCGATGCGCGCCAGGGCCTGGTCGGCCTGCCCGGCCATGCCCTGGCTGTGCGCGGCCACTTCGCTGCTTTCATGCATTTCCCTGACGGCAGCCTGGGTGGCGCTCTGGATGGCGCCGATCATCCGTTCGATCTCCTGCGTCGAACTGCGCGTGCGCTGCGCCAGGCCGCGCACCTCGTCGGCCACCACCGCAAAGCCGCGTCCGGCGTCGCCGGCGCGGGCCGCCTCGATGGCCGCGTTGAGGGCCAGCAGGTTGGTCTGGTCGGCGATGGCCTGGATCACCACCAGCACCTGGCCGATGGACTCCGCCTCGGCGGCCAGCCGCTCGACGGTCGCCGCCGTCTGGCCGAGCTTGCCGCCCAACTGGTCGATGCTTTCGCGGGTCGCCGCCACCTGGCGCAGGCCGTCGCGGGCTTCCTGCTCGGCGTCGCTGGACGCCGTCGAGGTACGCGTGGCGTTGCCAGCCACCTCGTCCACGGCGGTGGACATCTCGGTGACCGCCGTGGCGGCCTGCTGGACTTCGTCGTTCTGGCGAGCGATGCCGCGCGCGGTGTCCTCGGTGACCGCGTGCAGTTCCTCGGAGGCCGACGCCAGTTGGGTGGCCGAACCCTGGATGCGTCCGATCAGCGTGGCCAGCTGCTCCTGCATTTCGCGGGTGGCGAACAGGATGCTGCTGCGATCATCCGCCGCCACCGGCAGCTTCTGGGTGAGATCGCCATTGGCTATCCGGCGCAGCGCCAGCGCCGCCTCGGCGGGCTCGCCGCCCACCTGACGAAAGACGCCACGACCGACCAGCAGCGTGGCGCCAGCCACCAGCAGCAGGGTGGCCAGGCTGATGAACAGAGCCATGCGCGAAGACGCATCGAGCCCGGCCACCAGCGACACGTAGCCGGCATCGGCTTCCTGGTCGCTTTGCTTCACCAGCTCCAGCAACGGACCGCGCAGGGCGCGCCAGGCCGGGGTTTCCTGTTCGACCAGCAGCAAGCGCGCCTCGATGAGCTCGCCGACCCGGACTCGCTCGATGACTTGCGCCTGGAGCGGCGGCCAGGCACGCAGGTGGCGCCGCAGCGTCTCGGCATCGGCGACATGCTCAGGATCGTTCGCCAACAGGGCGACCAGCCGCTCACCGGCGGAATTAAGGTTTTCCAGGGCCGCCTGATGGTTCTTGTACGCCTGTTGATTCGCGGGATCGATCAGGATGTTGCGCAACGCCTGCCCCATCTGCAGGCCGTTGGCATAGGTCTCGGTAGCCAGCTGGCTGAGCGCCACGTGATGCTCCACGAACTCGACCAGTTGATCCTTGGCGCGCTGCGCATAGAACAGCGTCACCGCTGCCAGTACCAGCACCCCGAGCACGCTGGCGCAGCCCAGCAGCCACAGACGCGCCTTGAGCGTTTGCGTGCGGTTATCCATCACTCCCCCTTTTGTACTGGCGAATGGGCCTGGCGTGCCCGTTAGGGCGTTTATCGGAAACAAACGGCAAAACTTGACGCATGTCACGACGCGTCGCGGAAAACCAGTGCCTTCAATCCACCGTGCGGATCGATATCGGCGAACTCCGGCGGGTTCTCCAGCCGCTCCTCGAAGCGCAGGCTCGGCGCCTCGCTGGCCATACCCTCGATCAGGAAGCCGGCGTCGATGTCCGGCGCGTTGATGCAGGCCAGCACCCCACCGCCCGGCGTCAGCAATTCCGGCAGCTTGCGCAGGATCTTGGCGTAGTCGCGGGTCAGCGCGAAGCTGCCCTTCTGGAAGCTGGGCGGGTCGATGATGACCAGGTCATGCGGCCCTTCCCGGCGCACCCGGCCCCAGGACTTGAACAGTTCATGGGGCAGAAAGCTCACCCGCCCCAGGTCATGACCGTTGAGTCGGTGATTGTCCCGGCCACGCGCCAGGGCGGCGCCAGCCATGTCCAGGTTGACCACCCGCTCGGCGCCGCCGGCCAGGGCCGCCACCGAGAAGCCGCAGGTGTAGGCGAAGAGGTTGAGCACTCGCTTGCCGGCCGCGTTGTCGCGCACCCAGCGGCGCCCGTAGCGCATGTCGAGGAACAGCCCGCTGTTCTGCTTGCGGCCCAGATCCAGCTGGTAGCGCAGGCCGTCCTCGGTGATCTGCCAGCCGTCCAGTGCCTCGCCAACCAGGAACTCGGTCGGGCTGCCGGGCTGGTAACGCAGGTGCAGCAACAGATGACGGGCACCGCTGTCCTGCCAGGCAGCCGACTCGCCTAGGCGCAGCAGCAGCGCGCGCAGCGCCTCAAGGCCGTCGCCCTCCGGCTCGCGGAACAGCGACACCAGCAGCACGCCTTCCAGCCAGTCGACCGTAACCTGCTCCAGACCCGGCCAGCAACGGCCGCGACCATGCAGCAGGCGGCGAGTCTCGGCGGGCGGCGAGACCAGCGCATCGAGCACACACTGCTCCAGTGTGGCGAGGGCGTCGGGGTTCATTGGCGGTGGCACCTGCAAAAAAAAGCCGGCATTGTACTCGCCTCGCTGCCTACCGGAGAGCCACCATGCCCGTGACCCGTTTCGGAATCGTCCCCGCCCTTATCCTCGGAGCCGCGTTGGCCTTCGCTGGCTGGTCAGTGGGCCAGGGTATCGAGCGTTTTCGCCTGGCAGACCGTTCGGTGACCGTGAAGGGGCTGGCCGAGCTGGACGTGAAGAGCGACTTCGCCATCTGGACCCTGGGCTTCCGCCGGGGCGGATCGAGTTTCGACGAAGTGCAGCGCCAGCTGGCCGCGGACCGCCAGCGGGTGGTCGCCTTCCTGAGCGAGCAGGGCTTTACCGCCGAGGAAATCGAGGTGCGCCCACTGCAGGTGCAGGACCTGCTGGCCCGTGAATGGGGCAACAGCGACGTGGCGCTGCGCTTCACCGGCCAGGGACAGGTGCTGGTGAAGTCCTCCCGCGTGGATGCCGTGGCCAAGGCCGCCAACGCCAGCGATCCGCTGATCCAGGCCGGCATCCAGCTGGAGAACCCCGACGGCTTCGCCGGACCCCGCTACCAACTGCGCGGCTTCAACGAAGTCAAACCGCAGCTCCTCGAAGAAGCCACCCGCAACGCCCGCGAACAGGCCGCCAAATTCGCCGCCGACGCCGGCGCCACCCTGGGCGATCTGAGAAACGCCAACCAGGGCGTGATCCGCGTACTCGACGACGACGGCAGCGACATGGACAGCTCGCGCACCATCGGCAAGCGCCTGCGCGTGGTCAGCACCTTCCAGTTCGCCCTGGAGTGATGCGAAGCGGCCCCGGTGGGCGACCGTCCCTGTGGGGCACTACCCTGTAGGGCCGGCTTCACGCCGGCCGGAATACACCCGCCGCCCTGTACCCGCTGCTTCCGCTTTCACCGCAAGGACCACCCATGCACCTGCTCCACCGCATTCCCCTTTCGCTCTGGCGCCTGGCCTTCACCGCCTGCCTGCTTGCCGTGCTGGTGCTCGCCCTGCTTCCCGATCCCGACCCACGCCTGAGCACCGGCTGGGACAAGGGCAACCACCTGCTGGCCTTTGCCAGCCTGGCGTTTCTGGGCTGCATGGCGCTGCGCGGCCGCCGGCTGATGATCACGGCGGGCCTGCTCGGCTATGGCGTGCTCATCGAGCTGCTGCAGGGCCTGACCGGCTACCGGTTCGCCGAATGGGCCGACCTGCTGGCCGATGGCCTGGGCATCGCCCTCGGCCTGCTGGCTTACGTTGTGCTGCGCCCCCGTGTTTCCCACCCTTGAAGGACCTACCACCATGTTCCGCCCCGTCTTCCTCCTGCTCCCCGCCCTGCTCGCCAGCGCCACCGCCTTGGCCGACAACCGACTGACCATCGAACTGACCGGCATCCAGCACGACCGCGGTGAGCTGAGCGTCGGCCTGTACCAGGACCCCAAGACCTTCCGCAAGGAACCCCAGGCGTTCCAGGTGCACAAGCTGCCGGCCACCCCGGGCACTGCCACCCTGACCCTGGAAAACCTGCCCGCCGGCCGCTACGCGATCATGGCCTACCACGACGAGGACGGTAACGGCGAACTCAACCGCCGCTTCGGCATGTTCCCCACCGAAGGCTACGCGCTGTCCAACAACCCCACGGTGATGGGCCCGCCGAGCTTCGAGGACAGTGCGTTCGAGGTGGTGGAGGGTGGGGAGAATCGGGTGGTCTTGGAGGTGAGGTACTAAGGCGGTGCCGGCCTCCGGACCTTTAGTGGGCGGCTTCAGCCGCGATGCTTTTGTGCGCCCCAGCCCACGCGCATCGCGACTGAAGTTGACTCCACGGAAGCAGGCCGGATTGCCGAACTTCATTCACAACCCAGCTCAGCGCCCGATCACCTCGCGGCGGAAGATGATCTTCTCGTTTCCCTTGTAGATGCCGAAGGTGGCTAGGCCGCTGGGGTTCTCGAAGCCATCGCCCTTCCAGTCGTATGTCAGCCAGTCGGGGACCTGCGGCGTGACGACTACGCTCCCTTCGCCACCCGGGCCGGGAGCGGTCAGGCGGATCACGCCCCTGCCCTGGGCCAGCGCTGAAACCTGCGCCTGGGTTTTGCCCTCCAGTTGTCCGGTGTACGAACCCAACTGCACACCGGTGATCACCGCGCAGGCATCGCTGCCATCTGGCACGAAGGCATTGCCGGACTGCCAGGTTTCCACCTGATAGGGCAGATCCAGCGGTGCGTGCTCGGGCCCATGGGCGCTACCCACACGGATTCGGCCTAGGCGGATCTCGCCGCCCGGCGTCTGGAAGCCGAATGGCTCGGATACGAAATCCGCACCACTGCCCGCACCGTGGCGGGTTCCATCGCTGTCACTCAATTGCCCGGCGGCAATCATCATCAGCAGATTCGGCGAAAAGGGCACATCGCTGGCCGCGGGACCGGTGCCGGCACGCTGGTAGACCATGTGGCCCGCCGTGAGCAGGTAAGCCTTTTCACCATCACCCGACGTAGCATCGGGTATCACCTTGAAGTCGCCGGAACCGGATAACCGCGAGGCATCCTGCACCTGGCCCGGCGCAAAACCCAGGGTAGGGGCCAGGGTATCCCCCAGCTTCCAGAAAGCGCCCCGGTCATAGTTGCGCGTCACTGCCCCGTTGCTGCTCTTGCCTGTGATCGTGAGCTCGGGCGTCACCGCGTACTCGATGGGCTGGTCCTGGTAGCTGAAGGAGCCCGTCACCGACACACATCCGGCCTTGAGCTCCGGCGTGTTGAGGCGCGCCTGAAGATAGGCCGGTGCGAAGCGCCCAAAAGGAGCGCTTTGGCTCATGAAGCCCGAGCCGCCAAGATAGCCGGTGCTGTGCACCTCGATAGAGAAGATGCCCACCTCGTGCAGCTTCTGCTGCAGCTCGTGACGCCCGCCCAAGGGATGGGCGTAACGGTCGATCTCCAACGGGCCGTCGACGCCATCGTCCAGCTCCTGAACGAGTGCGCGCAGCTCCAGCGGGCCGGTGAAATTCGGGGTCGGCTGCGCCGCACAGAGATTGCCATCGGCTGGCAGCGCCACCGGGGTGATACGCAGGTCGAAGGGGTCACCAGCACGCACGGTATTCCCAGCCGGCGCGAACAGCGGACAATCGGCATCGCTGCACCCCGAAAGGGATGCGCCCGTCTCGATGCAGAACCCGTAGGGCCGGGATACGACGGTCGTGCTGCCTTGCATGTCGAGCCCGTCTTCCGCCCCGCTGCCCAAATAGCGGACGTGCAGATCCAAGGCCCCGGCATCGTCATAGCGGATCGGGAACCCGCTGCGCGCCTGGGCATCGAAGCGCAGGGTTCTCAGGCTGGCGTCGCCAGCATGCGTACCGATGCTGCCGCCGGCAATCAACACCACCCGAGATCCGCTGTCCGGCGCACTGTAGGCCGACCAGAGCGCCACCGTCCGCTCGCTGCTGGCGAAGCTACCGTCCGCCACGCAGGCGCCACTGCTCTCGTCCAGGCGCATCGCTTGCACCTCGGCGGCCACCTCCTGGCCGGCAATCAGGGCAGGAACACGAATCGCGAAGCCACTCTCCTGAATTTCCAGCCCACAGTCCCCGCTGTTGCAGCGATAGGATTCGCCGACCACCCCCAGCCGGGGCGTGCCGGGTATCCGTTTCAGATAGGCCGTTGCCGTATCCGTATTCGCAAAGGTAACCGTGCCGTTGCCCAGCCAGCGATTGGCCGGCGTCAGGGTCAGGGTTTTGGTCACGGACACTGTGCGTGAACAGTTGGCGTCGGCGCAGGCGCGGATGAGCACTGGGATGGGTTCGCAACTGAATTGCGGGGTAGAAAACGAAAGTCGGTAATGGTCGACAACATGGCCACCCGAGTTATCACATAGATCCCCCAAGTCCACCGGATCCAAGTACTCAACAATAGACTCCTGCCCGATGTAGACACTGCGTCCGGTGATACCGCCGCGGTAGCGGGCGCCGCCGCTAAAGTTGATCCGGACATCGCCCGTGGCATAGACAAAGGCGGGAATATCCTTCTGGCTGTTCAGGGTGATATCACCGCTGGCGTACATCAGCAGTTCGCCGGGTGCGAAGCCCTCGAACTGGGCGGCATAGGCCAGTTGAATGTCGCCTCGCACAAACAGGCGCACCGTCCCGGCGCCCGGTAACTTGCGAATCCGGCTGGCAACACTGGCATCCAGGTCGCCGTCGATCCAGTAGCTGCCGGTGCCCAGTTCGAAAGTGGCGTTGTAGTCAGGCCTGAGGGTTCCCATATAGCGATCCTCTGTGCCCGCAGGGTAGGTGATGGTCGCCGAGTTGGCCTTGGCGAACTGCCGGGCGAATACACCACCTTCCACTTTCGCGTGGGTTCCGAATTCGACTTTGCCAGTGGCATGGATGGGACCGGGAAACCGGAAGTTCTCGCCAACCTGCACATCACCCTGGACATACAGTTCGATCTGCCCCGCCGAGAACCCTTCGAAGCGCATGTAGCCGGATTTGAAACTGCCTCGCACGTACAGGCGCACCACCCCGGCGCTACCGACTTGCGGGCGGATGACAGTCTGTTCGGCGTTGGTAAAGGAACCGTCTATCCAGTACTCGCCGGGAGCAAATTCCAGGACTGACTTGTAGCGTGTCGTCACGCCACGCATGAGGTAGGTTCCGCCAATGCTCGTGAAGCGCAGGGTCGATTCCTGGGCCACGGTGACCGCGCCATAGTCACCCGCCGTCTTCGACAGCTCCTTTCCGCTTTCCGTAGTCAGAGGACCATCCACTGCGTTGCCAGTGCGAAAAGTGCCCGGTACCAGGGAGCCTGTTTGGAAGGTTGGGGCCGAACTGGCGGCATGTTGCCCGGTCGCCGTGCATTTCACTCCATCGCATAACCCCACCTGATCCTCCCAGGAATGCGTGTGAGTAACGGCGGGGGCATTCAGTGTCGGGCCGCTGCCATAGACCCGCGATTTGTAGCCCATCTGGATGAAGCCCGTGGGCGAATGGCTCTGGATGCCTCCCGGAAAGACCTGCGTGCATTGCAGGGCGGCGGGGGCGAGCGAGGCGAACAGGCAGGCGAACAGGCCAACAAGGCCGGAGAGTAAAGAACGAGTCGTCACGGTGCGTACTCTTCCAGAACAGCTTCCAGCTTACGGTGTACATGGTCCGGGCTGCCCGGACTGGAGTACTCGGCCGTGGCCCATACCGTGCAGAACACCACTCCCGCTTCCGGCAGCCGGGGTATGAACTGCACCGTTACCTCGAATGCATCCAAGGCAAAGAGCTCCGGACTCAACGCACAGGTTTTCTGATTCACGAACTGAGAAATCCCCCACTCCAGCCCCGCCCGTGCCGCCTGGTAGGCGCGGGCCTGCTGCAGCGCCAGGCTGCTGGTGCTGTGCTGGGTCGCAGCCAGGCGGGCCATCGCGGCGATCACGCCAGCGATGACCAGAATCAGAAACAGCGCGGCGACCAGGCCGAAGCCGCGCTGGGCGGGGGCGAATTCAAGGCGCATTGTCGACGTGGACCTGCTGGATAAGGCTGATGGTTTCGCCGCCCTTGCTCAGGGACAAACGCAGGGTGACCAGGGCATTGCGGGTGTGGGTGCCGGGCTGGTAGGTGAAAGCGCAGTGGGACACGGCGTCAGCCAGCAGCACGCTGCTCGTGCGCGATTTCAGGTCGAGGGTGTCAAATGTTTCGCGCAAGAACTCACCCGACTCACAGCGATAGCGCACGACCTCCTTGGCCAAGAACAGGCGTCGCTGTGGCGAAGAAAAGGAGAAGCGGAAAAAGTCGGCGTTCTTCACCATCAACTGCTGGGTAGCTTTATCCCATTCAAACGACGCATTTGGTGGGGTAACGACACCGGGATTCGATGGGTGCCACAGGTTTCGCTGTTCCACTGGCTCGCCACCCGACTCGGCGCCTACGTTGTAGATCACCAGCCAGCGAGACTCGGACACCCGTCCGGCATCCATCTCCGTCAGCACCTTGATATGGCAGGTGGGCGTGGGGGTTGCATCGCACGCTGGCAAACGCCCATCGGCGCTTTCCTCATAACGCCCCACCTCATGCACCGACACGAAATCCAGGCCGTTGGGCGACTCCCGCACCGAATTCGGCACTGCCCCGCGAATATCCCTCGCCATGCGATTCAGCGCGGTGGCCGCCTGATCGGTCAGCTCGGCGCGCTGGCTCTGATCGACAAAGCCCTGCAACGGACGCGACAGCACGGTGGAGATCATCACCGCCACAACGCCAGCCAGGGCGATGACCAGCACCAGCTCCACCAGGGTGAAGCCGCCCTGCCCGGAGCGTAGGGTGGTCAAGGCATGGCCTTGGCCGTGGTGGCTGCAAGACCGATTGGTGTCCAGGAAAGCGCTGACCACCCTACAGTGTGGGGGTCGCATGTCAGTAGTCCGTCCGCCAGCCATCGAGGGTCAGGGTTCCTTGCGCAGGGTCGGTTACGGTCACGCGGATATGCAAGGCATCCACTTTCGCCCCAGCGGGCCCCAGGCCATCCGTTCCGGTTAGTTGGCTGACCGACACCGATACGCGGTAGTTGTCCAGGCCGGGGATGTCATTCCCATTCAGGTCCCGCGGGGGGTTGTCGTTTAACCCGTGATAGTCCCGGACATCGTTGAAACAGTGTCGTCCAGCGCATGGGTTGGGGTCTGGGTTGTAATCCTGCAACAGGATTTCTTCCAAATACCCCTCGGCAATCGCCAGGCTCTGCTGGCGCAGCATGGGATCGGCGGAGCGCCCGGTGATCGAGGCCATGGCGCTGAACAGCGCGGTGGCGGCGATGCCGACGATGACGATGGTGAGGATCAGCTCGACCAGGGTCATGCCGCGCTGGACGGTGGGCGTGAGTAGGAGCGGCTTTAGCCGCGATTGCTCTCGTGTCTCCGCAAACCCGGCGCCCGAGCCCACCTCCGTCGGCCGGGATAAACCCGGCCCCACAGGATGGCCCGGCGTCGGTGCGCCGCCTTGGCAAGTGGGGTTTATGGGACGCGTGCTCATGGCGTCACCTCGACAAAGCCCGTTTCGTGCACGGTCATCCTGAAGGTGCCGCCGACGGTGGTGCTGTGTTGCTTACTCGTGCCGCCGTGGGCGTCGAAGACCACCTTCAGCGCCGGGACCACGGACACACTGCGTGGGTTGCCGGCCTGGTAAGGACCGCCGGCCGGGTCGGCGACCGACGCCTCAGGCGCCAAGCCGCCGCAGGCCGAGTCATGCAGCAGCCGGTAGCCCGCACTGTCCAGCTCGACCCGAATCGGACAACCCGAAGCCACGGCCACCTTTTGCGCATAGCGCACGGCGGCCAGGGCCTCTTCGAAATAGACCCGCTCGTCGAAGACATCACGGGAAAAGAAACGCGGCCCCGCCACGGCGGCAAGGATGCCGATGACGACCATCACCAGGATGAGTTCGACGAGGGTGAAACCGCGTTGTGTGTTCATAAGGCATGAACCCGACGCAGGGTGGTCAAGACGCAGCCTTGGCCACCGTGGCGGCCGCGAGACCGCACGGTGGCCCAAAAAGCGCTATCCGCCCTACAGGCTTCCCAGCGAGCAATTATCAACAGCCACGGGTGTCAACAGCGATAGCAGGCGCGGCACCCGCAGCAGCTTCGGTATAAGTCACCAGACATTGCGCAGCAGTGGCAGCACCATTTGCCGTGATGGTAGCCGGTGCACCAGCGGTATTAACGATTGTGAAATCGCCATCGATTTGGGCAGCCACAATGATGTCCTCCGCATTCGGGTAGCCGTTGACCAAGGTAATGACCTCGCCCTCCATAGTGATGGAGGTCCCCGTACTCCCGCCGGCAAGCCAGGCCGAATGCGCAATCGCGGACGCTGAGCGAACCGCCCCAGCTACTCCCTCAATCGAGGCCCTACGCGCATCCCCCCCAAAATCCGCAAACCGCGGCAACGCAAACGCCGCCAGAATGCCCAGCACCACAATCACCATGATCAGCTCGACCAGGGTGAAACCACTCTGTTGCTTCTTCATATACAGCTCCCCCTTTGGGTGTGTTTAAAACAAATGTCATTCGGCGACGGTAACCGCGCCGGTTCGGGTGTCGTACTCGATGCGCCGAGTGTCGTTCTGGTAGCGATAGCGGCACAGCGGCGCAGCGAATTCGCTGAGATAGGTGGCGCTGCCGCGCACGGCCACGCTGGGCGCGGAGCCGAGCAGCACGCCGCGCCAGAGTTCGGCGCAGCCTTGCGCGCCGGGGCCGGAGGCGGTCGCCACCGGCCAGCCCAGTTCGTTGACGTCCACGTCGCCGTCGCCAAAGCCGGCCACGTTGTTCAGTCCGCCGCGCCCGCTGGCGCGGTTCAGTTCCCACTGGGCGCGCACCATGGCCACGCCGGCGGCCAGGGCGCCGGCGGTGCCGTTGACCGAGGCCGCCTGGGCGTCGTCGGTGGCGTTCATCAGACGGGGCAGCGCCACGGCGGCGAGCAGGCCGACGATGACGATGGTCACCACCAGTTCCAGCAGGGTGAAGCCCCGTTGCGCGTCCCGGCTCATCGCACCCCCTTGGTGGCGGCGGAGAGTTCCCACATGGGCAGGAACACGCCCAGCGCCAGCACCAGCACCATGCCGCCCATGGCGACGATGAGGATCGGTTCGATGGAGTCGGCCAGGCGCTTGAGGTCGTAATCGACCTCCTGCTCGTAGAAATCCGCCACCTCGATGAACAGGTCGTCGAGGGCGCCGGTCTCCTCGCCCACCGCCAGCATCTGCAGCACCAATGGGGTGAACAGGCCGCTGGCCACCGCGCCGCGGGTCAGGGATTCGCCACGTTCCACGCCGTCGCGCATGTCGAGGATGGCCTGGCCGATATGGCGGTTGCCGACGGTGTTGCTGTTGATGGCCAGCGCCTGGAGGAGCGGCAGGCCGGCGCGGTACATCATCGCGAAGGTGCGGGTGAAGCGCGCCAGGGCGATGCGCTCGAAGATGCCGCCGACAATCGGCAGGCGCAGCTTGTAGCGGTCCCAGAGGCGCGCGCCGGGCTCGGTCTGTAGCCAGCGCAGCAACAGCACCAACCCGCCGGCCAGGACCAGGGCGATCAGCCACCACCACTGCTGGGTGAACTCGGAAAAGCCGATAAGGATGCGCGTGGGCAGTGGCAGCTCGCTCTTGAATTGGGCGAACACCTTGGAGAACGCCGGGATCACCAGCAGGTTGATGACCACCAGCGCCACGCCCATGGCCAGCAGCACGAACAGCGGGTAGCGGGTGGCCTGCTGGATGCGCTTGCGGGTTTCGCGCTCCATGTCCAGGTAGCCGGCCAGCTGCTTGAAGGCCAGGTCCAACTGGCCGGTGTTCTCACCGACGCTGACCATGCTGATGAACAGCGGCGTAAATACCCTGGGATGGCTGGACAGCGCCACACCCAGGCCGTTGCCGGCTTCCAGGTCGGCGCGCACGGCGCGCAGCACTTCGCCGAAAAAGGGGTTGCGGGTGGAATCGGCCAGTCCGCCCATGGCGCGCAGGATCGGCACGCCGGCCTTGCTAAGGCTGTGCATTTGCCGGCAGAAGATGATCAGTTCCTCCAGCGACACCCGCTCGCGGCCCAGCAGACGCCTGAGCTGGCGCAGCACATCGGTGTCGCCGCCCACGGCGGATTCGGCCTGGGCCTCGATGGTCAGCGGCGTGATGCGCTCGGCCAGCAGCTCGCCGGCCAGCGCTTCGGCGCTCGCCGCCTGGCGTACGCCGCTGACCTTCTGGCCCTGGGCGTCGCGACCGGTGAAGCGGAACGCAGCCATCAGTCGAATTCCTCCACCAGACTGGCGCTGACGCGGAACACCTCATCGACGCTGGTCAGCCCGGCCAGGGCGTAGTCCAGCGCCACCGCGGCCAGCGGACGGTAGTGGGGTTGCCGGCGCGCCGCATCGACGAACGCCTGCGGGTCGTTACGGCGCAGCGCGGCGGCCATGGCGGCGTTGACCTCCAGCAGTTCGTAGACGCCGATGCGCCCCAGGTAGCCGGTGTTGTGGCAGTGATGGCAGCCGCGGCCGCGCACGAAGCACCGACCGTTCAGCGGGCGGCCATGGATGACTTCCAGCCAGCGTTGCTCGCGCTCCTCGGGCGCGTGCTCCTCGCGGCAGTGTTCGCACACGCGGCGCACCAGGCGCTGGGCCAGCACGGCGTTCAGGGCATTGGCGACCAGGAACGGCTCGGCGCCCATGTCGATCAGGCGCAGCGGCGAGGTCAGCGCGTCGTTGGTGTGCAGGGTGGATAGCACCAGGTGGCCGGTCAGCGCGGCGCGCAGGGCGATCTCGGCGGTCTCGCCATCGCGGATCTCGCCGACCAGCACGATGTCCGGGTCCTGACGCAGCGCGGCGCGCAGCACGCGGGCGAAGGTCAGCTCGATCTTCGGATTGACCTGCACCTGGCTGACGCGCGGCAGGCGGTATTCCACCGGGTCTTCCACGGTGATGATCTTGGTTTCCGCGCTGTTCAACTCGGCCAGGCCCGCGTACAGCGTGGTGGTCTTGCCCGAGCCGGTCGGGCCGGTGACCAGCACCAGCCCGTGGGGACGGCGCAGCAGCTGGCGGAAGCGCTCGAGCATCTCCACCGGCATGCCGGTGCCGTCCAGGCTGAACACCCCGGCGCTCTGGTCGAGCAGACGCAGCACCACGGATTCGCCGAACTGCACCGGCAGGGTCGAGACGCGCACGTCCAGGTTGCGGTTCTTTACCCGGATGTTGAAGCGGCCGTCCTGGGGCAGGCGCTTCTCGGAGATGTCCAGGCCGGCGAGGATCTTCAGGCGCATGACCAGCGCCGAGGCGATGCGGGTTTCCTTGATCAGTTGCTCGTTGAGCACGCCATCGATGCGCAGGCGCAGGCGCAGCACCTTGTCGTCCGGCTCGATGTGGATGTCCGAGGCCTTCATCTGCACCGCGTCCTCGAACAGCGTCTGCAGCAGGCGCACCACCGGGGCGTCCTGGTTGTCCTGGCTGAGGCCGCCGAAGTCGAAGTTGGCTTCCTCCAGGCGCTCGTCCAGCTGACCGGCCAGCGAGGCGATCTCACTGCTGCGCCGGTAGATGCGGTCCAGCGCGGCCAGCAGGTCGGCCTCCAGCACCACCGCCGGATGGACACGCTTGCCCAGCAGGCGCTCGGCCTCGTCCAGCGCATAGAGGTTGAGCGGATCGGCCATGCCCAGCAGCAGGCCGTCGCCCTGGCGCGACAGCACGATCACCCTGAAACGCCGCGCCACCGCCTCGGGCAGGCTCTGGGTCAGGGCCGGGTCGAACTTGTAGTGCGGCAGCTCGACGAACGGGATGCGCAGCTGCTCGGAGAGCGCCTTGAGCAGGCGCGTCTCGCTGATGAAACCGAGGTCGACCACCGCGCGGCCGAGCTTCACGCCGGTGCGCTTCTGCTCCTGCAAGGCACGCTGCAGCTGGGCGTCGTCGATCAGCCCGGCCTCGATCAGCAAATCACCGAGCCGCACGCGGCCCTGGCGGAAATCCTGGTTCATCGCCGGCCGCTCTCGTCGAAGGAGCGCGCACTGCTCTGCAGCACCTCGTGCCAGGTCTGGTCGCCGACCACCAGCGGACGCATCAGGATGACCAGCTCGGTCTGCGTGGAGACCTTGCGCTGCTGCTTGAACAGCCAGCCGAGCCCGGGCAGGCGGCCCAACCACGGGACCTGCGCGTCGGTGTTGTCGGCGCCGTTCTCGATCAGGCCGCCAATTAACACCACCTGGCCGCTGCGCGCGCGCACGATGGAGTCGGACTGGCGGGTGGTGGACAGCGCCAACGGCAGCAGGAAGGTGTTGCTGGAGCTGCCCAGCTGGATGCTCTTGTTCTGGTCCTGCACGCGGCTGACGGTGGGTCGCACGTGCAGGGTGACCTGCTCGCGCTCGTCGATCTGCGGCGTCACGTCCAGGGAGATGCCGGAGAAGAACGGCGTCAGGGTGATGTCCAGGTCCGGGGCGGTGCCGCCGCCGGCCAGGGTGGTGGTGGTGGTGGACACGTCGGTGACGAAGAACTCGTCGGTGCCGACCTTGATCACCGCCTTCTGGTTGTTCAGCGTGGAGATGCGCGGGCTGGACAGCACGCGCACGTCGCCCTGGGTTTCCAGCAACTGCAGGATGCCGTCGAAATCACCGACGCTCAGCGCCGCGCTGAACACACCGCCGATGCCCTGGGCGCCGGCCAGCTCGGCGCCGGCCAGGGCCACACCGAAGCGGCTGTTGCGCTCGCGGCCCAGGTCGCTCCAGCGGATGCCGGCCTGGAATTCGTCGGTCAGGCTGACTTCGAGGATCTTGGTTTCCAGGATCACCTGGCGCTGCAGGTTGCGCTGCGCCTTGTCGAGGAAGTCGGCCACGCTCTGCTGGTCGGCGCTGGAGGCGCGCACCACCAGCAGGCCGGCCTGCGGGTTGACCACCACGCTGTTGCCTTCCTCGGTACCGATGATCATCGCCACCACGGCCTGCACCTCCTTCCAGAAGTCGGCGTTGCTGCTGGTCAGCAGGTGGCTGGCGCTCACCGTACTGGCGGTGCTGCTCGTGGTGGTGCCGGCGGCGCCGGCGCCGATGCTGTCGCTGGTGGTCACCTGGCCGGAGCTGACCCGGGTGTCGCTCATGCCCTGGCGCTGCACGTTCAGGTAGTTGAGGTCGTAGGTACGGGTGATCGCCTGGTTGGGCTGGATCTGGTAGCCGTAGCTGGTGCGCCGGTAGTCGTAGCCGTAGCCGTCGCGCACCGCGGCCAGCACTTCCGGCAGGGTGACCTGGCGCAGGCTGAGGGTGATCTCGCCGCTGACCTGCGGCGGCACCAGGATGTTCTGCCCGGCGCTGTCCATCAGACTGAGAAAGAAGGCGCGCGCCGGCATGTCGCTGACCAGCACGTCGAAACGCGGCGCAGCGGCGCTCGGCGCAGCGGGCACGGGCGGTTCGACCGGGGCGCCGCGCGTGGCCGGCAGCGGTGCCTGCAGGGCAGCCTGGCTGTGGGCGAGGCTGTCCTGGAAGGACCGGGCGGTCTCGTCGGCCAGGCGCCGTTCACCGTCCGGGAAGGATTGGCAGGCACTGATCAGGACGAACAGGCCGAGCAGGCCGAAGCGCGGGGCAAAGGAAAAGATCATGGCGTGTTTCGGCTCGGAGTCAGAAGGGGAGAAACCAGTTGCAGGGTGCTGCGCCGCCCCTGCCGCTCGACGCTCACCGAGCGCGCGCCGATGGCCAGCACGCGGGCACCGTCGACGCGATCACCGACTCGCAGGGTCTGGCCGTTGATCACCGCGCGCACACTATCGGCGGTGCGCAGGATGGCCTGCAGGCGCAGCGGTTCGAGAACCGGCGCGGGCTGGTTGGCAGCGGCCGGCAACGCCTGGCGCGGCGGCAGGGTCGGGTCGGCGGCGAACAGGGGAATGCTCATTAGCGACAGGGCGAGGGACAGGCAGGACCTAAACACCGAGCCACCCCGCATGTCGGCTGAGGGTATAGAGCTCCAGGCGGATGCTCGCCTTGCCCGGTCCGGCTTCGCCGACCCGGTAGTCCAGGCTGTTCCAGTGCAGTTGCCAGCCACTGGCCTGCACGGCTTGCAGGTAGGCGAGCAGGTCGAAGTAGCCGCCTTCCAGGGTCAGGCGCAGGCCGTGGCGATAGAGCACCGAGGGGGCCTGTTGCGCATCCGGCAGGCTGAGCGGGGCGCTGAAACTCTGCAGCTCCACCAGACGCAGGCCGGATTGGCGACGCAGCAGGTCTTCCAGCAGCTTCTGCATGTCGGTGGGCGAGATCAGCCGGGCCGTGCCGCTGTCGATCCCGGCGAAGATCGCCTCGCGTCGGGCCTCGGCCTCGCCGATGGCCTGGCGATAGCGGGGGTTGGGGTCGGCGGCCAGGCGTTCATCCAGCTGGCGCATGGCCGCCTGCGCCGCCGCAATGCCCTGCTCCACCTGGCGCAGGCGTTGCTCCTGGGCAACTGTACGCGCCGCCAGGGGCGCGGCCAGCCACTGCACGTACAGCAGACCAACCAGCGCCAGGCCGACCAGATACATCAGCCACTGCTCACGCGGCGCCCGCTGGCGCCAGAACTGCACGAGGCTATTCATCGCCCGGCTCCTGCTCGACCTGCGAAGCCAGGCTGAAGCGCAGCAGACCGCTGTCTTCACGCTGCACCTGCAGTTGGGCGAACTCACGGCCCTGCAACGCGGGGCTGCCACTCAGGCTGGCCAGGTAGCGCGGCACCTGGGTCTGCTCCTGCGCCAGGCCTTCCAGACGCAGCAGCTGTCCGCCTTCCCGCATGCGGATACGGGTCAGCCACAGCCCCTGGATGTGCCGGTCGGCCAGCCCGGCCAGAAGCGGCGCGAAGCCCGCGCGATGCTGGGCTTCCAGGGACAACAGGTGGTCCGCCAGCTGCTGGAGGCGCTGGTTGCCGGATTGCAGCTCGGCCAGCCGCTCGCTCAGCCCGCTGTCCAGTTGCGGCTCGCGGAAGCTGGCCTGGCGGTTGAGCAGCTCGGCTTCCACGGCACGGGACTGCTGCTCGGCGCGCGCCAGGGCCTGGCTGCCGAGGTGGCTGCGCCACAGCGTCCAGCCGCCATGCAACAGCAGCAGACACGCCAGCACGGCAAGGCCCAGCAGCATCTGCCGGGGGCGCGGACCCGACGACTGGGGCGTTTCCGGCTGGTAGAGGTTGATGTTCTGCATCAGGTGGCATCCTGGCGCAGCGCCGCGCCGATGGCGCCCAGGCATTGCACCTGCTGCAGTTCGGCCAGCTCGGCGGCCGGCTGCCCGGGGAACAGCTCGCGCAGATCGACCACCTGCAGCGGCGTGGCCAGCCCGTAGGTCAGCTCTGTGCGGGCCTCGGCGGCCTTGTGCTTCATGGGCAGCAGCAGGATGCGGTTGAGCCGGCCGGCGCCGATCTGGCTTTCGAAGTAATCCAGGCTGCGCTGGATCTCCAGGGTCATGTTGGCCAGGTCGTCGACCCCGCCCCGCGCGCCCTGCTCCAGGCGTCGCGCCATGTACAGGTCGGCGCCCTTCTGGATGCAGATCATGCTTTCCGTGGTGCGCAGGCGCAGCACGGCGATGTTAAGGTCCGGCGCCCCGGCCAGCAGGCCAAGGTTGCGGTAGGCCATTTCCGAGATGTCGATGCTGGTCAGTCGCAGGCCGCTGCCACGCAGCCAGGCGGCGTACTGGTTCATCTGCGCCTTGCCCAGTACGGCGCAATAGGCCATGCGCATGCGCCCGCGATAGGCATCGGCCGGCAGCGCGAAGCAATCCAGCACGACCTGGTCCAGCGGCTCGCCGAGCATGTCCTTGACGCGCCAGCGCATGGCGTCGCGCAGCTCATCGGCGGGAACTTCGGGGGCTTCGAGGAGGAAGGTACGGTAATCGGCGGAGTGCAGCACCAGGTTGGCGGGCAGGCCGGACAGGCCGAGCTCATCGACCAGCGCCTTGAGCACGGCGGCACGCTCGGGCAGTTCGGCTTCGCGATACACGCAATGCAGCAGTTCAGGTGCCTGGCCTGCACGCCTGCGCACCTGCGCAAGCGCAATGCCCTGATGACTGAATTCCAGGCCCACCAGTCCGTCTGGCCGGGGCTTCGTCCTTTTCAACCACGCCACTGAGGCTACCTGTCAAAGACCGTTTCGCACCACGCCTTCCTGCGCGTGCTGCGAGCGACTACTGCTGACGATGCGGCCTGCCAACCTTGCGACCGAAAAAGGGCCACTACACAGCGAACCGGGCCTGGTTTTCGCCATTGGTGCCTGCCCTGACCGGCAACACCGACAACAAACGCGTCTGGAACGGGCTTTCCAGCCGTCCAACGCAGACCTCGAACTGTGAAGCGTCGCACATTTTCGTTCAGCGCCGGTTATTTGTCGATAGCTCGAAAACAGAGGAAAAGTGTCAATTTGCTATCTCATAGCCATTAGCGATGAGCAAATTTCCTTTTACATCAAGGGGTTATGGCGAGTTGACACCTTTGAACGGTCAGGCTGCCCGCCAGGTTGGCTATCGGAAGAAAAAAGTCGACAGGTTCAAATCTGGAAAACCGAGGGCAGCTCGCGATGCAAATGTTCTCGGTACTGGGGCGGTTGCCGTGCAACCCCGCATGGCGAACAACGCGAGGCGAGGATCGTCCAGAGATGAGCCACGCTGGCCATGACGATGCGGTGCCCGTTGATCCAGTGGCCGGCTTTCGACACCTGGGTCCCAGAAAGCAAAAACCCCTGAAATTCGCTAGGAAAATCAGGGGCTCAGGCTTGATGTATGGCGGGGAGATAGGGATTTGAACCCTAGGTGCCCGTGAGGACACAACGGATTTCGAATCCGTCCCGTTCGACCACTCCGGCATCTCCCCAGAGGTCGGCGCGCATCATACCAGCTGCGGCGCATTTGTCTAACCCCCGACGCAAGTTTTTCGCTCGCATTTCAAGCGCTTGCACTGCGCCGGGAAAGGTTCAGGCCTCGCCGGTCAGGCGGGTCAGCGCTTCGCGGTACTTGTCGGCGGTCTTCTGGCAGACCTCGGCGGGAACCTTGGGCGCCGGCGGCTGCTTGTTCCAGCCGGTGGATTCCAGCCAGTCGCGCACGAACTGCTTGTCGAAGCTCGGCGGGTTGCTGCCTTCGGCGTAGCTGTCAGCCGGCCAGAAGCGGCTGGAATCCGGGGTCAGCGCCTCGTCCATCAGGGTCAGGGTGCCATCTTCGTCCAGGCCGAACTCGAACTTGGTGTCGGCGATGATGATGCCGCGGGTGGCGGCGTAATCGACGGCGGCGCTGTACAGGGCGATGGCGGTGTCGCGCACCTTGGCGGCCAGCTCGGCGCCGATGATCTCCTCGCAGCGCGCGAAGGAGATGTTCTCGTCATGGTCGCCCACGGCTGCCTTGGTGGACGGGGTGAAGATCGGCTGCGGCAGCTTGGCGGCCTCCTTCAAGCCGGCCGGCAGCGGAATGCCGCAGACGGTGCCGCTCTTCTGATATTCCTTCCAGCCCGAGCCCACCAGGTAACCGCGCACGATGGCCTCCACCGGCACCGGTTTGAGGCGCTTGGCCACCACGGCGCGACCTTCCACCAGCGGCAGCTCGGCAGCCGGCACCACGTCCTCGACCTTGTCGCCGGTGAAGTGGTTGGGCACCAGGCCCTTGAGCTTGTCGAACCAGAAGTTGGAGATGGCGGTGAGGATCTTGCCCTTCTCCGGGATCGGCTCCTCAAGGATCACGTCGAACGCCGACAGGCGATCACTGGCGACCATCAGCATGCGCTTGTCGTCGATCTCGTACAGGTCGCGGACTTTGCCGGAGTAGAGTTTCTTCAGGCTCAGGGCGGTGGGTGTGCTCATGTCGAAAAAGGTCCGCATCATCGGAAAGAAAACAGGCGAAACCGCGCTGCGGGGTTTCGCCTGGGGTTCGAGCTGAAACGCGGGTTTCAGTTCAGATTGCTTTGGATCTGCCCCAGCACGCGCTGGGCGATGTCCTTGGGTGCCAGGGTATCGGCATCCTGCTCCAGCGAGACCTGCACGCCATTGCCCAGTCGGGTCAGGCGCACCTGGTAACGCTCGCCGGCGGCTTCGTCACTGCCGAACAGGCGACCAAAGAAGCCGGGCTTCTCGCCGGGCTTGCGCGCATCGCCGGACAGGTTCAGGTAATACAGGCCCAGGCTGCGGTTGAGGTCATCGATGCGCAGGTCGGCGCGCTCCAGGGCGCGGCCGATGCTCGACCAGCTGCGGTCGAAATCGGCCTCGACGTTCAGTACCGGATTGCCGCTGCCATCCTCGCCGGCGGTGACCCGCACGCGGCTATCGGCGCTGCGCGCGGCCAGGGACACCGAACCGCCCTGCCCCGCGCCACGCTCCAGGCCGGCCAGTAGTTCGTCGAGCAGCGCGCTGTCCAGCGGCTGGTTGGCCGAGCGGCTGGGGAAGCTCAGGTTGGCCGTACTGTCAGCCGGGCGTTCCACGGCAGCCAGGAAGATCTCGCTGGTGTTGCGCTGCACGCCCGGCTCGATGCGCACCCGCACCCGCACCTGGGCATCGGGAGCGGCGACCGTCACGCGGCCCCCCAGGCGGCGGCTCAGCTCCGGCGACAGGCGATCGTAACGCTGCCAGGCGGTGATGAACTCGCCGGTCTGTGGCCGCTCTTCGGCAATCGCCAGGCCGTTGCGCTCGAAATACTGACGGGCCAGCGGCCAGACTTCCGCCGGCGGGCGCAGCGCCAGCAGCCAGCGCGCATCACCGCTCTTCTGCAGGCTGAACTCGCCGCTGTCCGGACCAGCGGCCAGGGCTTGCGGGCGCGGCGTATCGAACTCGTCGTCGCGCGCGGCCAGCGACGGAATCTGGGTCGGAATCGGCAGCAGAGGGTCCAGGTGCTTGGCCTGGACGCCCTCAGGCAAACGCATCGGCGCGGTCTGCTGCGCCTGCAGGTAATCGCTGCCGCGATCGCGGAAGCCCAGCCAGCTGCAACCGCCAGTGCCGGTGATGATCAGGGCGAGTGCGGTGAGTCCGGCCAGTCGCTTCATGCGTTTCGCTTCCTTGGTGTGTTAGGCCAGCACGCCAGTTTGACGCATGGCCTGGCGCAGCGGTTCGTGGCAGCGCTCGCTGAGCCAGGTGAGCGGCAGGCGGATGCCTTCCGGGATCAGGCCCATCTCGTGCAGCGCCCACTTCACCGGGATCGGGTTGGACTCCAGGAACAGCGCCTTGTGCAGCGGCATCAGGCGGTCGTTGATGGCGCGGGCGATGGCGGCCTCGCCACGCATGGCGGCGGCGCACAGGTCACTCATGGCGCGCGGTGCGACGTTGGCGGTCACCGAGATGTTGCCCTTGCCGCCGAGCAGCATCATTTCCACGGCGGTGGGGTCGTCACCGGAATACACCAGGAAATCCTGACCGACACGCTCGAGCACTTCGCGGGCGCGCTGCAGGTCGCCGGTGGCTTCCTTGATGCCGATGATGTTCGGCACGCGGGACAGGCGCTCGACGGTTTCCGGCAGCATGTCGCACACAGTGCGACCCGGCACGTTGTAGAGAATCTGCGGGATGGCCACGGCTTCGGCGATGGCGCGGAAGTGGCGGTACAGGCCTTCCTGGGTCGGCTTGTTGTAATACGGGGTGACCAGCAGGCAGGCATCGGCGCCCACGCCCTTGGCCAGCTCGGTGAGTTCGATGGCTTCGCGGGTGCTGTTGGCCCCGGTGCCGGCGATGACCGGGATGCGACCGTTGACCTGGTCGACGACGCGACGCACTACTTCGATGTGTTCGTCCACGGTCAGGGTGGCGGACTCGCCGGTGGTACCCACCGCGACGATGGCGTTGGTGCCTTCCTGCAGGTGGAAGTCCACCAGTTTGCTCAGGCTGTCCCAATCCAGTGCGCCCTGCGCATCCATGGGAGTGACCAGCGCCACCATGCTGCCCGAAATCATCTACCACCACTCCTGCCAGAAAAGAGAGGGGCCAATGGTACTGTCGGCCCCGGCCTCGCACAAGCGAAGTTCCGGGGGCCCGCCATTCCTTTGGGCGGCGCTTTTCGCTACCCTTTCGCCCTCGTTTCGACGCCTTCGGCGTTGTCTTCATCTGCGTTAGGAAGCCTGCATGTCCACCCCGCCCGTTCGTGAACAATTTCTGGTTGTCAGCGCCCTCGGCAACAACCCCATGACGCTGACCAGCGTGTTGTACCGGGCCTGCCAGGAAAGCCGCTGCGCAGTGACCTCCACGCAGCTCAGCCGCCACGGCGAATGCAGCGTGCTCACCCTGCAGGTCGGCGGCAGCTGGGACGCCCTGGCTCGCCTGGAAGGGACCCTGCCGTCGATCGCCAAGCGTCACGACTTCACCCTCAATGTGGTGCGCAGTGTGCCGCTGGAAGTCCGCCCGCAGGCGCTGCCGTACGTCGCCTACGTGAGTGCGGCCTATCGGCCGGACATCCTCGGCGAGCTCTGCCAGTTCTTCACCGATCACCGCATCGAGCTGGAAAGCCTGAGCTGCGACACTTACCAGGCGCCGCACACCGGCGGCACCATGCTCAACGCCACCCTCAACGTCACCCTGCCGCCGGGCACCCAGATCAGCTGGCTGCGCGACCAGTTCCTGGATTTCGCCGATGCCCTGAACCTCGATGCCCTGATCGAGCCCTGGCGCCCGAACAACCCGTAAGGAATCCGCCATGACCGTCAGCCTCGACCAGCCCGTCCCCGACTTCCAGGCCCAGGCCACCGGCGGCCAGACCGTCCAGTTGAGTGCACTCAAGGGTCGCCAGTTGGTGCTGTATTTCTACCCGAAGGACAGCACCCCCGGCTGCACCACCGAGGGCCAGGGTTTCCGCGATCGCCACGCCGAGTTCCTGGCCGCCAACACCCTGGTGTTCGGCGTGTCCCGCGACGGCCTGAAGTCCCACGAAAACTTCAAGGCCAAGCAGTGCTTCCCCTTCGACCTGATCTCCGACAAGGATGAGCAGCTGTGCCAGCTGTTCGAGGTGATCAAGCTGAAGAAGCTCTACGGCAAGGAATACCTGGGCGTGGACCGCAGCACCTTCCTGATCGACCAGGACGGCGTGCTGCGCCAGGAATGGCGCGGCGTGAAGGTGCCGGGGCATGTGGAGGCGGTGCTGGACGCCGCCCGGGCGCTGCACGAAGGGCGCTGAGGCCCCGTGCAAACCTGTGGGGCCGTGTTTATCTCGGCCGCCCGAGGCGGGTGATGCATCGAGGCCGAGCTGGGCTTCGCCGGCCGGCGTAGGGCGGTCGGCGCTTTATCCGGCCGCCGATTCGCGGCCTCGATGGTGGCAACGTAAACGTTGACCACCCTACGGGGTCCGGATCGCCGGCCACCTGAGCGCCGCTTCACGGCGCTGTCACGCCTTGCGCAACCAGTAGCGGAAAACCCCCGCCTCCTCTTCCTCGCGCAACAGCTCATGCCCGGCCAGGCGCGCGAACGCACGAAAGTCGCGCTGCGAACCGGCATCGGTGGCGGTGACCTTGAGCACCGCGCCGCTGGGCAGGCGGTTGAGCTCCAGCTTGGCCTTGAGCAACGGCAGCGGGCAGTTCAGGCCGCTGGCGTCCAGTTCCGCATCGCAGGCCGGGGCCTGCACTTGGTCAGTCATTTCACACCTCTGCGCAGTGAGCGGGCGAGAATACCCAAGCCCCGGCGTGGCTGGCCAGCGACGCCGGGACAAGGCTACAGTTAGCCCCCGCGATTCGAGCGAGTACCCGCATGACTGCCCCGCGCCCCACTCTGCTGCTTGCCGTCTGCCTGGCCCTGAGTCCGGCGGCGCACGCCAACGACCTGCCGTCGCTGGGCGATGCCAGCTCGGCCATAGTCGCCCCCGAACAGGAGTACCAGCTCGGACGCGCCTGGTTGAGCATGCTGCGCGGCCAGGTCTCGCAGCTGTCCGACCCGCTGCTCAAGGACTTCGTCGAACGGCACGTCTACCGCCTGGCCGAGACCAGCCAGTTGCAGGACCGGCGCCTGGAGTTCGTGATCCTCGACAGCCCGCAGCTCAACGCCTTCGCCGTGCCGGGCGGCATCGTCGGCGTCAATGGCGGCCTGTTCCTGCACGCCCAGACCGAAGCCGAGTTCGCTTCGGTGCTCGCACACGAACTGGCCCACCTGTCGCAGCGCCATTACGCGCGCGGTCTGGAAGCGCAGCAGCGCATGCAGCTGCCGCTGATGGCGGCCATGCTCGCCGGCGTGGTCGCCGCGGCGGCCGGCGCCGGCGATGCCGCGATTGCCGCCATTGCCTCCGGGCAGGCCGCCGCCATCCAGAGCCAGCGCAGCTTCTCGCGGCAGAACGAGCAGGAAGCCGACCGCATCGGCCTGAGCAACCTGCGCAACGCCGGCTACGATCCGCGCGGCATGCCGAGCATGTTCGAGCGCCTGGCCCGGCAGTACCGCTACGACGCCAAGCCGCCGGAATTCCTGCTCACTCACCCGCTGTCCGAATCGCGCGTCGCCGACAGCCGAAACCGCGCCGAGCAGACGCCGGCCGGCGGCAAGATCGACAGCCTCGCCTACCAACTGATGCGCGCCCGCACCCAGCTGCAGTTCGAAAGCACGCCGGGGCTGGCCACCAAGCGTTTCCGTGCGCAGCTGGAGGAAAGCCCGCAGAACGACGCCGCCCGCTACGGCCTGGCCATCAGCCTGCGTCGCGCCGGACAGTCGGAAGAAGCCGGCAGCCTCCTGCAACCGCTGCTGGACAAGAGCCCGGACGACATCGTCTACAACCTGGCGCGCGTCGAGCTGGACATGGATGCGCAGCGCTACAGCCAGGCCACCCAGCGACTGGAACGGCTGCTCAAGGCGCACCCCGGCAACTACCCGCTGCTGCAGATGCAGGTCGAACTGCTGCTGGCCCAGTCACGCCCGGCGGAAGCCGAGGCCATTCTCGACCGTCTGCTGCGCGAGCGGCCCAAGGACCCGGACATCTGGTATCAGGTGGCGGAAGTGCGCGGCCTGGCGGGCAACATCATCGGCGTGCACCAGGCCCGCGCCGAGTTCTTCGCCCTGGTGGGCGACTACGGACAGGCGCTGACCCAGCTGGACTACGCCAAGCGCCGGGTGATCGGCAATTTCCCGCTGACCGCACGCATCGAAGCGCGGCAGGACGAGTTGCGCACCGAGAAGCGGCTGCTGGAGGAGATGCTCAGGTAGGCCGGAGCGTTCACGTTGGCCACCGCCGCGGCACCGAATCGGCGGCCGGAAAACGCCGACCGCCCGACGGTCATGGCGACCACGTAGGGTGGACATCGTTTTTCGTTGTCCACCGCCCGGCGTGCACATTGCGGCGGACAAAACGGCGATGTCCTCCCTACGTCTGACTAACCAACGAAAAAGCCCGCAGCCGAAAGGTGCGGGCTTTTTCATCATGGTGCCGTTGCGCCCCTGCGCAGTTCGCCTTTAAAGCGGTTTGCCGCGGTTGCCGTGCTGGCTGACGAACTGCTGCACGGCCTTGAGGTCGTTGGGCAGCACGTTCAGGCGCTCCTCGCGCTCGAACAGGTCGGTCAGGTGCGCCGGCAGTGCGGGAGCCTGGCCGACGCCGGCCTTGACCACCGCGTCCGGGAACTTGACCGGGTGGGCGGTGCCCAGCGTGACCATCGGCGTGGCCAGGCTGCGGCGACATTCGCGGGCGGCGCGCACGCCGATGGCGGTGTGCGGGTCCAGCAGCTCGCCGCACTGCTGGTAGACCTGGGCGATGGTCTCGCAGGTCTCTTCGTCATTCACGGCCAGCGAGTCGAACAGCTTGCGGGCTTCGCTCCAGCGATCGGCCTCGACGCTGAAACCGCCGCCCTGCTTGAAGGTGTCCATCAACCCGGCGATGGCAGCGCCGTTGCGGCCGTGCAGGTCGAACAGCAGGCGCTCGAAGTTCGAGGACACCATGATGTCCATCGACGGCGACAGGGTCGGGTGCAGGGTGTCCTTGACGTACTGGTTGCCGCTCATGAAGCGGTGCAGGATGTCGTTGCGGTTGGTGGCCACGATCAGCTGGCTGATCGGCAGGCCCATGTTGCGCGCCAGGTAGCCGGCGAAGATGTCGCCGAAGTTGCCGGTGGGCACCGAGAAGGCCACCGAACGGGCCGGCGCGCCCAGCTGGATGGCGGCGTGGAAGTAGTAGACGATCTGGGCCATGATCCGCGCCCAGTTGATCGAGTTGACCGCCACCAGACGGGTGCCCTTGAGGAAACCCTGGTCGGCGAAGCTGGCCTTGACCATCTCCTGGCAGTCGTCGAAGTTGCCGTCGATGGCGATGTTGTGGATGTTGTCGCCCTGGATGGTGGTCATCTGGCGGCGCTGCACTTCGGACACGCGGTTGTGCGGGTGCAGGATGAAGATGTCGACGTTCTCGCAGGCCTTGCAGCCTTCGATGGCCGCCGAGCCGGTATCCCCGGAGGTGGCGCCGATGATCACCACGCGCTCGTTGCGCTTGGCCAGCACATAGTCCAGCAGGCGACCCAGCAGCTGCAGGGCGAAGTCCTTGAAGGCCAGGGTCGGGCCGTGGAACAGCTCCAGCACCCACTCGTTGCCGTCCAGCTGACGCAGCGGCGCCACGGCGCTGTGGGCAAACACGGCGTAGGTTTCTTCGAGGATCTTCTTGAAGTCGGCGTCCGGGATGCTGCCGGCCACGAACGGGCGCATCACCCGGAAGGCCAGCTCGTGATACGGCAGGCCGGCCCAGGAGGCGATCTCCTCGACGGTGAAACGCGGCAGGTTTTCCGGCACGTACAGGCCGCCATCGCTGGCCAGGCCGGCGAGCAGCACGTCTTCGAAATTCAGGGCCGGCGCCTGGCCACGGGTACTGATATAGCGCATGTCATCAAACCTTCGGTGCGGGCCCGGAGCCTGTGCCCCGGGCCCTGAGCATTAGTTGAGCTGTTCTACGCGGATACGCACGACGTTGCCGCTGATGTCGTCCAGGGCTTCCAGGGCGGCGATGGCGTCGTCGATGTTGCGCTCCACCACGCGGTGGGTGACGAGGATCATCGGCACCAGGCCGTCCTGCTCCTCGGCTTCCTTCTGCATGATCGACTCGATGTTGATGCCGCGCTCGGAGAGGATGGTAGCGACCTTGGCCAGCACGCCCGGACGGTCCTGGGCGTGGATGCGCAGGTAGTAGGCGCTCTCGCACTCGCCGATCGGCAGGATCGGCAGCGCGGACAGCGCATCGGCCTGGAAGCCCAGGGCCGGCACGCGGCCTTGCGGCGCGCAGGACAGCGCGCGCGCCACGTCGACCAGGTCGGCCACCACGGCCGAGGCGGTCGGCTCCATGCCTGCGCCGGCGCCGTAGTACAGGGTGCTGCCCACGGCGTCGCCGTTGACCATCACTGCGTTCATCACGCCGTTGACGTTGGCGATCAGGCGGTCGGCCGGGATCAGCGTCGGGTGCACGCGCAGCTCGACGCCGGCTTCGGTGCGACGGGCCACGCCCAGGTGCTTGATGCGGTAGCCCAGCGCCTCGGCGTAGTTCACGTCGGCGGTGGTGAGCTTGGTGATGCCCTCGGTGTAGGCCTTGTCGAACTGCAGCGGGATGCCGAAGGCGATGGACGCCAGGATGGTCAGCTTGTGGGCGGCGTCGATGCCTTCCACGTCGAAGGTCGGGTCGGCTTCGGCGTAGCCCAGGGCCTGGGCTTCCTTGAGCACGCCCTCGAAGGCGCGGCCCTTCTCGCGCATCTCGGTGAGAATGAAGTTGCCGGTGCCGTTGATGATGCCGGCCAGCCAGTTGATGCGGTTGGCGGACAGGCCCTCGCGGATCGCCTTGATCACCGGGATACCACCGGCCACCGCGGCTTCGTAGGCGACGATCACGCCCTTCTCGCGGGCGCGGGCGAAGATCTCGTTGCCGTGCACGGCGATCAGCGCCTTGTTGGCGGTGACCACGTGCTTGCCGTGTTCGATGGCCTTGAGCACCAGTTCCTTGGCGATGGTGTAGCCGCCGATCAGCTCGACGACCACGTCGATCTCGGGGTTGGTCACCAGTTCGAAGACGTCAGCGGTAATGGGGGTACCGGTGGTGTCGCACTTCGGGTTGGTGTCACGGGCGGCAATCTGCGCAACCTCAATGGTGCACCCGGCGCGCCGGGCGATCTCCTCTGCGTTGCGTTTGAGTACATTGAAGGTACCGCCACCGACGGTGCCCAACCCACAGATGCCTACTTTCACCGATTTCACGCTTGACTCCCCATGTGTGCGGCGTGGCGCGCCCGCAAGGCGCGGAAAAGAGCCGCACATTACGAAGGCCAGGGGGGTCAAGTCAATTGGCCCTGCGGTTGGAAGCGTCAGTCGGTCAGGCCGTGGCGCCGGTGCCAGTCGGCCAGGGATTCATCCGGATAGTCGTCGAAGCAGCGATCATTCGGCTTGCACGCGACCTCCACCCAGGGCGCCCGAGAGCCGAGCATCATGTGCACATGCTCGGGCGGCAGCGGCAACGGCGTGTCGATGGCCGAGGCGTGCGGATGCACCAGTTCGGGCCAGGTGGGGTCGTACAGCCAGAGCGCGCTGCCGCAGTGCCGGCAGAAATGGCGCTGGCCGGTGCTCGTCTCACCGTTGTCCAGCCGGGCACGGTAGATGGAAAGGTGCTCCTCGCCCTCGACGGTGAGGCTGGCGTAATCGGCGCCCAGATTGATGGCGTAGCCACCGCCACCCGCCGTCTTGCGGCAGATCGAGCAATAGCAGCGCATGAACGGATAGGGCTGGTGCGCTTCGACGCTGAAACGCACCGCGCCGCAATGACAGGAGCCGTGCAGGTGCATCGCATGCCCTCCTTTACCTACCGGTGTTGGAGGACCTGCGGCGCTGGCGGTTCCGGGGAGGCTTTGTAGGAACGGCTTCAGCCGCGATGCGTTCGTGCAGGCCGCATCAAGCGCTCGCGACTGAAGTCGCTCCTACGGGGTTCCGCGCAGAAGCAACGCCTCAGCGGGCCTGCAGCGCCGTCGGGCCCAGCTTGTCGGCCGGCTGGTAGCCGGGGATCAGTTGGCCGTTGGCCAGGAAGATCGCCGGGGTGCCCTGCACGCCGATGCGCTGGCCCAGTTCGAACTGTTTCGCCACCGGGTTCTCGCAGGTGGCCGCCGGCACCTTCTTGCGGGCCTTGGCCTGGTTCATGGCCTCCTGAGGGTTCTTGGCGCACCAGACGCTGACCAGCGTCTCGTAGGTCGGAGAACCCACGCCGGCGCGCGGGTAGGCCAGATAGCGCACCTCCACGCCCTGGCGGTTCAGCTCGGCGACTTCCTTGTGCAGCAGCTGGCAGTAGCCACAATCGGTGTCGGTGAACACGGTGATGTGGGTCTTGGGGTTCTTCGGCGCGAAGATGACCATTTCGTTGCGCGGCAGCGCGTTGAGCTGGCGGGCCACGGCCACGTTCTCGGCTTGCTCGGTGAGGTTGACCATCTGCCCGTCGCGCATCTGGTACAGGTAGCCCTGCATCAGGTACTGGCCGTCCTCGCTCATGTAGAGCACCCGGCCGCCCTCCAGCTGCACCTGATGCAGGCCCTTGAGCGGGCTCGCGCTGACGGATTCGACCTTGAGGTCCGGCTGCAGGGTGTTCAGGGTCTTGCGAATCGCCTGCTCGGCGTCGGCGGCCTGCGCCAGGGGTGCAGCGACAGTCAGGGCCAGGGCGGCGAAGAGCGAGGAACAGCGCATGGATACTCCGGAATGGGTTGCGAGGCGCCAGAGCCTATCACAGCTCATCCGCGCGGATGATGCCGGGCGTGCAGCTCCTGCAGGCGCGTGCGGGCCACGTGTGTGTAGATTTGTGTCGTCGACAGATCGCTGTGGCCGAGCAGCATCTGCACCGAGCGCAGGTCGGCGCCGTGGTTGAGCAGATGGGTGGCGAAGGCATGCCGCAATGTGTGCGGCGACAGGTGCTTGGCGATCCCCGCCACCCGCGCGTGCCGCTTGATGCGGTGCCAGAAGGTCTGCCGGGTCATCTGCTCGCCCAGGCGACTGGGGAACAGCACATCGCTAGGCCGCCCGGCCAGCAGCGCCGCGCGCCCCTCGCGCAGGTAGCGCTCCAGCCAGTGCACGGCTTCCTCGCCCAGCGGCACCAGGCGCTCCTTGCTGCCCTTGCCGAACACCCGCACCACGCCCTGGCGCAGATTGAGCTGTTCCAGGGTCAGCGACACCAGCTCGGTGACCCGCAGCCCGCAGGCGTACAGCACCTCCAGCATGGCGCGGTCGCGCAGTCCCAGAGGCTCGTCCAGATCGGGCGCAGCCAGCAGCGCCTCGACATCCGCCTCGCTCAAGCTTTGCGGCAGCGAGCGACCCAGGCGCGGCTGCTCGACCAGCAGGGTCGGGTCTTCGCCGATCACCCCTTCCCGCAACAGAAAGCGGTAGAAACCGCGCAAGCCGGACAGCAGCCGCGCGGTGGAACGCGCGTTGTAGCCCTGGTCGAGCCGCCAGGCCAGATGATCGCCCAGCGCCTCGCGGGAGACTCCGGTCAGCCCGATACCGCGCTCATGCAGCCAGCCATGAAAGTGCGTCAGGTCGCTGCGGTAGGAGGAACGGGTGTTGGCCGACAGGCCCTTCTCCAGCCACAGGGCCTGGAGGAAGCGGTCGATCAGCGGGTGGTCGAGGGCGGACATGGCGAGCGCGTGCCTGTTCGGATGATCGAGGTGCAGTGGATTATGCCTTCTCCCACCCCTCCCGCAGCATCCACCGCACCGCGCACACCCGCCCCGCGCTGACGTCCAGTTCCAGCCAGCGCCCCGGCTGGGGCCTGTCGGCCTCGAACAGGCGCAGCGTGCCGCTGTACCAGAGCGCCGCAAGCGGGCGGCCGGCGGCCTTGCCGAATACGCGGCGGAACAGGCTACCCGGCTGCTGGTGGCGCTCCAGCTCGGCCAGGCGCAGCAGGCCGTCGACCACCACCCAGCGCGCCACGTAGCCGCGCCGGCAAGCCGGATGGCGCGCACCCTCCTCGACGATGCGGGTCATCAGCCCGCGTTCGATGAAATAGCCATCCAGGGGGGTATCCCAGTTGAGATAGCGTGTGCCCTCGAACAGCACGGTATCGGCAACCTGATGGGTCATCTGCACTCTCCTTATTACAGCCGGTTCCGCTTGAATAGTGGCGAAACGATATGTAGCGTTACCCGACATATCCAGAGTGTTTACCTGTACAGGTAAAGTTTTCAGGCAGATGGAGTGAGCATGAAACGCCAACAGTCGATCGAATCCGTGCGCTGGGACCTGGCGCTGCGTTACCGGCTAATCGAGACGGTGGCCTGGTGGGAAGGCCGGCTGACCACCAACCACCTGATCCAGAGCTTCGGCATCAGCCGTCAGCAAGCCTCCAGGGACATCAACACCTACATCGCCGAGCATGCGCCGCATAACCTGACATATGACCGGCACCTGAAGGGCTATGTGCCGACCCGCGACTTCGCGCCGCTGTTCATCGACGACAGCGCCAGCGCCTACCTGCACCTGCTCAACCAGAACCACGAACGCGCGCCGCACATCGAGGGACTGGCGCTGGCCTATGCGCACACCGAGGTGCTGCGCGTGCCGGATCGCTCGGTGACCCCCGAGGTGCTGCGCCCGCTGCTGCGTGCCTGCCGCGAGGGGCTGCGCCTGGAGTGCGGCTATGTGTCGTTCGCCACGCCGGATGGCGAAACGCGCCTGATCGCGCCGCACACCCTGGTCTACACCGGCATGCGCTGGCATGTGCGCGCCTATTGCGAGCGCAACCGCGACTACCGGGACTTCGTGCTCAGTCGCCTGCGCGGCACGCCGGAGCTGCTCGACCTGCCCTCCGAGCATGGCCGCGACGGCGACGCCGGCTGGAATGCCGAGGTGCAGGTGATCATCGAGCCGGACTCGCGCCTGAAGCCCGAGCAGCGGGCGATCATCGAGCACGACTTCGGCATGCGCGACGGCCGGCTGGTGATCGACACGCGGGGCGCGCTGGTGCAGTACGTGCTGCAGCGCTACCACATCGACCCGACCAAGGTGCACACCAAGGCAGAGGCCCAGCAGATCGTGGTGGCCAACCTGGATGGGCTGCGGGAATGGCTGTATTGAGCTGCGGCTCTGGTGGATCGGTGAAGCGCGATCCTCCCTACGAAGGCGCGCGGCTGGCGGATTGACCTGTAGGGTGGACAACGTCTTTCTTGTCCACCAACGCGCCGGCACGGCGCGCCTGCGGCGCGTTTGGTGGATCGGTGGAGCGCGATCCACCCTACGGCATTTGCCGGATCACTCCAGCAGCTCGACCGGCATGCCCACTTCCAGCCAGCCCTGGCCGTCGACCAGCAGGTTCTGGCCGAACATCACGCCCTTGTCGCTCTTGCGATAGCGCGCCAGGGTGGCCAGCGGTTCCTGGTCGGCGCTGCGCTCGCCGCTATCCGGGTCGAGGGTGGTGATGATGCAGCGGGTGCAGGGTTTGACCGGGCGCAGGATCAGCTCGCCGATGCGGATGCGCCGCCAGCCGTCCTCGGCATAGGGGTCGCTACCGGCAATCACCAGGTTCGGACGGAAGCGGCGCATTTCCAGCGGCCGGCCCACGCGGGCCGACAGGTCGTCGAGCGAAGCCTGACCGATCAGCAGCAGCGGAAAGCCATCGGCGAGGGCCACATGCTGGCCGGGCTCGGCATACTTAAGATCCACCTGGCGGGCCCGCTCGGGCGGCAGATAAACGAGACGGCAGGCACGCCCCAGCCACTGGCTGAGCCACTCGGCGGCGGCGTCACCGGCATCGGCGGCCGACGGTTCGTCCTTCCAGATGCTCACACGGCGCAGCGGCGCCTCTTCCGCTGGCACCGGCACGTCGAGGTCCGGCATGCCCGGCGCGCGCAGGCGCACCCCCTGCTCAGCCTTCCAGCGCGCCAGCAACTGGGTCATCTGCGGCAGCACCCGCTGAGTGAGGAATCGGCCGCTGTCGGCTTCCACCAGCATCCATCGGCGGTCGCCGCGAATGCCCAGGCCGTCGACCCAGGCGCGGTCGAGGGACTCGCCGATGGCGGATTTCAGGGGGTAGCGATATAGCGCGGCGAGCTGCATGACGGCCTCGATCGGTGGTGAGCGGAAGGCGCCAGCATAATCGGCGGCCTTCCGTCACGCACGAGGATCAGGCGTCGCGCTGCAGGCGATCGCGGATCACGTCGATCAGGCGTTCCGGCTGGAACTTGGAGAGGAAGTTGTCGCAGCCGACCTTCCTGACCATCGCCTCGTTGAACGAGCCCGACAGGGAGGTGTGCAGTACCACGTACAGGTCCTTCATGCGCGGGTCGTTGCGGATCTCGGCGGTCAGCCGGTAACCGTCCATCTCCGGCATCTCCGCGTCGGTGAACACCATCAGCAGCTTCTCGTTGAGGTCGTGGCCCTCGTCGGCCCACTGGCGCAGCTTGCGCAGGCCCATCTGGCCGTTGCTGGCGGTGTGGATCTTCAAGTTCAGCTGGCTGAGGGTCTCCGTCAGCTGGGCGAGCGCCACACTGGAGTCGTCCACCAGCAGCACCTCGCGACCGGCGGCGCGGGCGAGAATCGGATCGGCCAGACGCTCGCTGGAAACGCGGGCGTTGTAGGGCACGATCTCGGCCAGCACCTTCTCCACGTCGATGACTTCCACCAGCTGGTCATCCACGCGGGTGATGGAGGTCAGGTAGTGGGAACGGCCGCTGCCACCGGGTGGCGGCTGCACCTCTTCCCAGTTGAGGTTGTAGATGCGCTCGACGCTGCTCACCAGGAAGGCCTGCACCGAGCGGTTGTACTCGGCGACGATGATGGTGTTGGCCTCCGGCTGCAGCGGGCGCATGCCAATGGCCTTGGACAGGTCGATCACCGGCAGGGTCTGGCCGCGCAGGTTGATCACCCCGCACACGCACGGATGGCGGTGCGGCATGCGGTTGAGGCGCGGCAGGTGCAGGACCTCCTGCACCTTGAAGACGTTGATCGCGAAGAGCTGCCGCCCGGCGAGGCGGAACAGCAGAATTTCCAGGCGATTTTCACCCACCAGCTGGGTGCGCTGATCGACCGAGTCGAGAATACTCGCCATGTGCTTACCTGACGTCGAAGTGAGTTGCGGCGCAACGTTTCAAAAGTTATCGGCCGCGACGCCAGCGAGTTTAATATCAAACCGGCATCACGCAGGAATGCAGACCAAAGGCAGCGCTCGACCGCGTCACTCCGCCGCAGCCCCGGTCAGCAGCGGCGAATCCACTGGCAGATGCAGACGCAGGAGCTGCGGGCGCACTTCGAAACGCACCCGGGGGCTGTGCACAGGCTCCCCATCGAGGTTCAGGTCCAGCCCGTCCGGCGCCTCGACCTCCAGCCAGGGCAAGCGGGCGGTCACGGCGACCGTATCCAGCCCGAGCATGCCGCCGCTCAGCATTACCCGCAGGGTTTCGCCGACATCCTGCGGCGCGGGAATCAGGCAGAGATCGAGCATCCCGTCGGTGATGGTCGCGCGCGGGCAGAGGGCGTGACCGCCTCCGGCCTGGCGCCCATTGCCCACGCCCATGGCCAGGAAATCACCTTGCCAGTCGAAGCCGGGACCATGGAAACGGCCGAAGGCGCTGCGCACCTCGGCGAAGCGGGTGAGTCCGGTGAGCAGGTAAGCGCCACCGCCGAGCACCTTCTTCAGCTCCTCCGAGGTATTGGCGGTGACCAGCGAGCCGAAGCCGCCGGTGGCCATGTTGACGAACAAGCGCTCATTGGCCATGCCCACGTCGACCGGCGTGGGTTGCAGCTCCAGCAGCGCCAGTGCGGCGTCCGGCTCCAGGGGAACCTGCGCGGCCCGGGCGAAATCGTTGGCCGACCCCAGCGGCAGCAGGGCCAGACTGGCATCCCCCTGCAGCTCGATCAGCGCCGAGGCCACCTCGTTGAGAGTGCCGTCGCCGCCGCCGGCAATCAGGCAGGGGTAACCGGCCCGCAGCCCCTCCTCCACCAGGCGCCGCGCGTCGCCGGCTTCCCAGGTCAGGCGCACCGCGAGTTCCCAGCCCCGCTCACGACACGCCTGGACCGCCTCGCGCACCGCCTCGTTCTGCGCCTGCTTGCCGTGCAGAATCAGCCACGCCCGCCGCTGCATGAATGCCTCCTGGTTCCGTGCTGCCGCAGCATTGGAAAGCACCGCAGGGAGGATGGTTCGAGGCAGGCATGGACCTGTAAGAGCGACTGTAGGAGCGACTTCAGTCGCGAGCTTTTTTTTGGGGGGGAGGTGCCCGACCAGGGCCGTCCAGCCATGCTGAACCTGCGCGGAAAACATCGCGGCTGAAGCCGCTCCTAAAAAACGGGGCCGCGCGGCATCCCGCGCTAGCCCAGCAGCTCGCTGAACGGAATGAAGCGCACCGGCGCTCCCTCGGCGAAGGTGCGTTCCTCGCGCACTTCCACCAGCCCATCGGCCCAGGCGGCGCTGCGCAACACGCCGGAGCTCTGGTTCGGGTGCGGCACGGCGCGCCCCTGCTCCAGACGGGCGCGCAAGTACTCGCGGCGGTTGCCGGCGCGCTCCCAGGCGAAGCCGGCCGGCACCTCGACGCCCAGCGGTTCGACGGCCTCGACACCCAGGCGGCGCAGCAGATAGGGGCGCGCCAGCAGGCCGAAGGTCACCAGCGTGGAGGCCGGGTTGCCCGGCAGGCCGAGCACCGGCACGCCCCGGTAATGTCCGCAGGTCAGCGGCTTGCCGGGCTTGATGGCGAGCTTCCACAGCGCCAGGTCGCCGGCTTCACGCAGCACTTGGCCGAGATAATCGGCTTCGCCGACCGACACGCCGCCGGTGGAGAGAATCAGGTCCACCTCGCCCACTCCGGCCAGTGCCGCGCGCGTGGCCTGCAGGTCGTCCGCCAGGATGCCGGCGTCGCGCACCTCACAGCCCAGCCGCATTAGCCAGGCGGCCAGCAGGCGACGGTTGCTGTTGTAGATCTGCCCCGGCCCCAGCGGCTGCCCGGGCTCGACCAGCTCGTCACCGGTGGACAGCAGCGCCACCCGGGGCCGACGACGCACCGTCACGGTGCCGATACCGATGCTGGCGGCCAGTGCCAGTTCGATCGGGCCGAGCTGTGAACCGGCCGCCAGCAGTGTCTCGCCAGTACGGACTTCCTGGCCGCGCGGGCGGACATTCCGTCCCGGGCGCAAGGCTTCGAGGAAGCGCACGCGACCGTCCGCCAGCACCTCGGTGTTTTCCTGCATCTCCACGCAGTCGGCGCCGGGCGGCAGCGGCGCGCCGGTGAAGATGCGCGCGCAGGTGCCCGGTTTCAGCGGCTGCGGCGCGCTGCCGGCGAGGATGCGCTGGCTGACCGGCAGCGGCTCGCCCTGCCCGTCGGCCAGGCGCAAGGCGTAGCCGTCCATCGCGCTGTTGTCCCAGGGCGGCAGGTCCAGCCCGGCCAGCAGCGGCGCCGCCAGCACGCGGCCGTCGGCCTGTGCCAGTGGCACGGTTTCCTGCCCATCGAGCGGCGCCTGCTCGGCCCAAGCCAGCAGACGCTGCAGGGCGTCCTCGACGCTGATCAGGCTCATTCGCGACTCTCGCAGGCCACCGCCATGCGCAGGTGCGGCACGAAGTTGCAGGGCCGGTGGCTGGCGTCCAGCTGTTGCGCGAGGATGCCGTCCCAGGCGGTGCGACAGGCGTTGGTGGAGCCCGGCAGGCAGCACACCAGCGTACCGTTGGCCAGCCCGGCCAGGGCGCGCGACTGCATCGTGGAGGTGCCGATGTCCGTGTAGGAGATCTGCCGGAACAGCTCACCAAAGCCATCGACCTGCTTGTCCAGCAGGCAGGTGACGGCTTCCGGCGTGCTGTCGCGCGCGGTGAAGCCGGTGCCGCCGGTGATCAGCACCACCTGCACCGATGCATCGGCGATCCAGGCAGCCACCAGCGCGCGTATGTGGTAGAGGTCGTCCTTGAGCAGCACGCGGTCGGCCAGCCGGTGGCCGGCTTCGGTCAGGCGCTCGACCAGCAATTGCCCGGAGGTGTCGGTCTGCAGGGTGCGGGTGTCGCTGACGGTCAGGACGGCGATGTTCAGCGGAGTGAAGGGAACGGCAGCCTTGTGGGACATGGAGGATCCTGTTGAGGGTTCACAATGCCGGTGTTATATCACAGGCCTTTCGCCACTCGTCCCAGGAGCCCCATCGTGCCAACGCTTCCCTCTCTTGCGCCCTGCTCCGTGCTGCTGCTGGCCGGTGGGCGCGGTCAGCGCATGGGTGGGCGCGACAAGGGGCTGGTGCCGTGGCGCGGCCGACCGATGATCGCCTGGCTGCATGATGTCGTGCGCCCGCTCACCGATGACCTGATCGTCTCGTGCAACCGCAACGCCGAGTGCTACCAGCCCTTTGCCGATCAACTGGTGTCGGATGCCGAGCCGGACTTCCCCGGCCCGCTGGCCGGCATTCGCGCCGGCCTCGCCGTGGCACGGCATCCCTGGCTGCTGGTGCTGCCCTGCGATGCACCCAGGGTGGACAGTGCCCTACTGACGAGCATGCGGCAGGCCGCCCTGCCAGGCCGTCCGTTGCTGCTACGCCAGGGTGCGCAGTGGCAACCGCTGTTCTGCCTACTGCCGACCCGCGTGCTACCCGACCTGGAGCGCGCCTGGCAGGAAGGCCAGCGCAGCCCCCGGCATATCTTCACCGCTATGGGCGCCGTGGCGCTCGACTGCACCGAGGACGATGACCGGCTGGCCAATCTCAACAGTCCGGAGCTGCTGCAATGAGTCCGTTTGACGGAATGCCGTGCCCAGCGGCAAAACGCCTGCATCCCGCCCTGCAAAAAAATTTTCGCCTAACCCCTTGTGCATCAAAAGTTTTTCGGTAGAATGCGCGCCATCCAAACGGAGCGTAGCGCAGCTTGGTAGCGCGTCTCGTTCGGGACGAGAAGGTCGCTGGTTCGAATCCAGTCGCTCCGACCAAATCCCCGCAAAACCCCGCCTCACGGCGGGGTTTTGTCATTCCGAAAACTGTTCCGCGCCGCCCTGACGAGACGCCGGAAAACAGTCATCAAGTCGTCAAACTCTCCGAGCATTCTGGCAGGCGATCACTGGTCGCTGACACAGCCAGAACCCCGGCAAACCCTGGCAACCCGGCTAAGCTGATCTCTCGACGGCACCGCACGGGCCACCCTGACAGCTGTTCCGGCCCATTAATTGCTTGAAATCAGGCACGGAACCATCGCCCCCGATGTCGCTCCCATACAGGCGGACCTCTTCAGGCCCCCGCCCCAAGCGAACCGGGCGCCACCAAGACAATAAAAGGAAGAACCATGAGCAACCACTCGCATACCCAGAACGCCATCAGCGCATTGCGCGAAGCCTTCGCCCCACTGCACTGCTATATCGTGGCCCCCGGCCGCAAGGGCACCTTCAGCTTCACCCTGGTCGACCAGCACGGTGTCGCCCGCCACAGCGAGCGCCTGTATCCGGAGCAATGCCAGGGCGAACGCCTGCAGCAAGTCATTCAACGCGCCCGCAACAAGGCCCTGTAAGGCTGATTCATCACCGTTCCATCTGCTTTTCCGACGCGTGGGAGCGCACAGGTGAGCTCACAGCCACCCCAGCCCTGATCGCGGCTGACGCCGCTCCCACAGCCGCCGCTCAACCGCGCCCTACTCTGCCGGCACAACGCCTCAATGCAGGCCACGCAGCCCCATCGGCACACTGACCTCGGCCACCGACTCCCAGGGACCGTCCGGTTGCGCGGAACAGAGCCAGCCGTCTTCCCAGCGGTAGTAGAGCCGCTCGCGGTAGTAGAGCTCGCGCCCACTCACCACATAGACGCCCAGACGCGCATCCCAGCGCGCTTCCACATGCGGAGGCGGCGCGTAGCGTGGGTGGGTGCCAGTGCTTTGCGGCTGCGAGGGAACCTCCGGGCGCGGCGGCACCGGGGTGATCACCGGGCGCGATGGCTCGGGCGTGGGCGCTGGCCGGGGTTCCGGCCAGGGCTGCGGTGTCTGCCGGGAACCCGGCAGCTGGTAGATATCACTGGCGCAACCGCTCAGCAGCAGGCTGCCGAGCAGCAGCAGCCGGCCTGCGGCACGCTGCATATCCTCTCCAGGGCCGGTGGTCAGTTCGGCCGTCAGCGCTTCTCGGGCTGATCGATGCGCAAGCTCTGCAGCCGGTCTTCCGTGCTGCTGACAGCACCGCTGCGCCCGATCCACTCGCCGGCGGTGGCGTTGCCGCTGCGCGACACGCGCGCTACCAGCTCCACCTGCGGGAAGTTGGACAAGCGTAGCTGCTCCATCATGGCGTCGGCGTCGCTGAGGATCACTTCCGCCGGCAGGTCGGCGACCTTGAGGCGCTTGACCGCCAGGGGCATCGCCTCACCAGCGGCCGGGCGGGCGAAGATGAACACGCTGTCCTCGGGCTGCACCTGGCCTGCGACATTCGGCGCCAGCTCCACACGCACGCGCATCTCCACGGGTGCCACGTCGGCCGAAGCGGCCGGGGCTGCTTCACCGAGCATCTCGCGGGCGCGCTGAATGCCCTGGGCAATGGCCATGCGGTTCGGATCCTGGGGATCCAGGCCATTCATCAGGAATTCCCAATGCTCGATGGCATCCCGGTAACGGCCGGCCTCGAAGGCAACGATGCCCAGCAGGCCGCGGCTGGTGACTTCGCCCGGATCGCTCTGCAGCGCCTCGTCGGTCAGCCCCTGGATCTGTTCGCTCCACTGCTGGCCGTTGGCAAAGTACAGCGCCTGCGCCCACTGGCCGAGCAGCGAGGGATCGCGACCGGCCAGCGCCACGGTGCGCTCGAAGGCGTTGGCGGCCTCGGCCGGGCGCTCCATGGCCATGTAGCCACGAGCCAGGAAATACCAGCCTTCCACGCCATCGGGTTGCGCCTTAACGGCCTGCTCCAGACGCGCGACCATTTCCTCCATGGAGGCGGGCTGGTGGTCGAACTGGCGGGCCAGTTCCAGCTTGTCGCTGGCGCCCCAGTGCAGGTACAGCGCCAGGCCCAGCACCGGCACCAGCACGGCGGCGGCGATCGGCACGGCGCGGCCCAGGTTGCCGCGGCGCTGCGCATCGCCCTCGGTATCCACCAACAACTCGCGACCAGCCTCGGCCTTGCCGGCGGCCAGCTGTTCATCCGTCAGAGTGCCAGCGGCGTGCTGGGTTTCCAGTTCACGCACGCGCTCTTCGTAGAGCGCCACGTTAAGGGCGGTGCGGTCTTCCTCGGCCTGGGCGCGCTGACCGCGCAGCACCGGAACCAGGATGAACGCCAGGGCGGCCAGCAACAGCAGGCCGGCGACAAGCCAGAGATCGATCATGGGTCTTTCTTATCCAGCAATTGGGAAAGGCGCTCCTGCTCCTCGGCGGATAGCAGGGCATTCTGCGGGGCGTTCTCGACCCGGCGACGGCGGACCACGATGACCACCAGGGCCAGCAGACCACCGCCCAGCAGCACCCACGGGCCATACCAGAGCAGCAGGGTGCGCAGCTCGACCGGCGGGTTGTAGCGCACGAAGTCGCCGTAACGGTCGACCAGGTGCTCGACGATCTGCTCATCGGCCTGGCCATCTTCCAGCATGCGGAAGATCTCGCGGCGCAGGTCCATGGCAATGGGCGCGTCGGAGTCGGCGATGTTCTGGTTCTGGCACTTGGGGCAGCGCAGTTCGCTGGTCAGTTGGCGGAAGCGCTGGCGCTCGGTCTCGCTGGAGAACTCGTAGGTGTCGATGGCGGCCTGGGCGAAACCGCCCAGGACCAGGCTACAGAAAACGGCGGCTAGCAGGCGTTTCATTGCTCGAGCAACTCCTGGTAGAGCGGTGCCAGTTGTTGACGCCAAACACGCTCGTCGATGGCGCCCACGTACTTGTGGCGGATGATGCCGTTCTTGTCGATCAGGAAGGTTTCCGGCGCGCCGTACACGCCCAGGTTGAAGCCCAGGCTGCCCTGCGGGTCGGCGACATTCAGCCGGTAGGGATTGCCCAGCTCGCTGAGCCAGCGGCGCGCGTCGCCGGTTTCCTTGTAGTTGATGCCGTAGATGGCCACGCCCTGCCCGGCCAGGCGGTTGAGCATCGCGTGCTCGGCGCGGCAGGTCGGGCACCAGGTGGCCCACACGTTGACCAGCGCCGGCTCGCCCGGATTGAAGTCCGCGGTGGTCAGGGTGCGCGCCGGGTCTTCCACGGACGGCAGGCTGAACGCGGGCAGCGGCTTGCCGATCATGGTCGTGCCAATGTCGCGCGGGTCGAGGAACAGCCCCTTGTAGAGGAAACCGGCAACCACCAGGAAGATCGCCAGGGGAATCAGCAGCAATGCGCGTTTCATGCCGGTTGTGCTCCAGAGATGCCCAGCGCCTCGCGGACGCGGGTCTTGACCTTGATGCGGTAGCGACGGTCGAGGGTCGACAGCAGGCCGCCGAAGGCCATCAGCAGGCCACCCAGCCAGATCCAGCGCACATAGGGCTTGACGTGCAGGCGCACGGCCCAGGCGCCATCTTCCAGCGGCTCGCCCAGCGCCACGTACAGATCGCGGAACAGGCCCGGATCGATGCCGGCCTCGGTCATCGGCATCATCTGCACGGTGTACAGGCGCTTCTCCGGATGCAGCACGGCAATCTCGCGACCTTCCTCCAGCACACGCACGGTGGCGCGGTCGGAGGTGTAGTTCGGACCCTCATGGTGCTGCGCGCCTTCGAACACGAACTGATAGCCGCCCAGCTCCTGCATGTCGCCCGGCGCCATGCGCAAGTCGCGCTCGGCGTTGTGCTGGGTGGACAGCACGATGCCGATGGCGCATACGGCGATGCCCAGGTGACCGAGCTGCATGCCCCAGTAGCTGCGGGTCATGCGCGGGATGCCCTTGAGCAGGCCGGTGTGGCGGGTCTTGTCGAGCAGGTCGCGCACGCCGGTGAGCACCACCCAGGCAGACAGGATGCACACCGCCAGCACCGCCCAGTGGAAGTCGCCCAGCAGCACGGAGGCCAGGCCGCCGAGCACCGCGCTGGCGATCAGCACCGGCATCAGCATGCCGGCCAGCCACTTGCCAGGGGTGTCCTTCCAGCGCACCAGCACACCGACACCCACCGCGCCCATCAGGATGGCCATCAACGGCAGGAACAGGGCATTGAAGTACGGCGGGCCGACCGACAGCTTGGCGCCGGAGATGGCGTCCAGCAGCAGCGGATACAGGGTGCCGAGCAGGATCATTGCGCAGGCCACCACCAGGATCAGGTTGTTGGCCAGCAGCAGGGTTTCCCGCGACCAGAGGGCGAAGCCTACCTTGCTCTTCACCACCGGCGCGCGCAGGGCGAACAGGGTCAGCGAAGCGCCAACCACGATGAGCAGGAAGGCCAGGATGAAGGTGCCGCGCTCGGGGTCGGCGGCGAAGGCGTGCACCGAGGTCAGCACGCCGGAACGCACCAGGAAGGTACCCAGCAGGCTCAGCGAGAAGGCGGCGATGGCCAGCAGCACGGTCCAGCTCTTGAACACGCCGCGCTTTTCGGTGACCGCCAGCGAGTGGATCAGCGCGGTGCCCACCAGCCAGGGCATGAAGGACGCGTTTTCCACCGGGTCCCAGAACCACCAGCCGCCCCAGCCCAGTTCGTAGTAGGCCCACCAGGAACCGAGCACGATGCCGATGCCCAGGCTGGCCCAGGCCACCAGCGTCCAGGGGCGGGACCAGCGCGCCCAGGCAGCGTCAAGACGGCCGCCGAGCAGCGCGGCGACCGCAAAGGCGAAGGCCACCGAGAAACCTACATAGCCCATGTACAGCATCGGCGGGTGCACGATCAGACCGAAGTCCTGCAGCAGCGGGTTGAGGTCACGGCCGTCGGTGGGCACCTGCGGCAGCAGGCGCTCGAACGGGTTGGAAGTGACGATCAGGAACAGCAGGAAGCCGATGCTGATGATGCCCATCACCGCCAGCACGCGGGCGAGCATCTCCTCCGGCAACTGCCGCGACAGCACCGCCACGGCGAAGGTCCAGCCACCGAGGATCATCGCCCACAGCAGCAGCGAGCCCTCGTGGGCGCCCCACACGGCGCTGAACTTGTAGTACCAGGGCAGTGCGCTGTTGGAGTTGTGCGCCACATAGGCTACGGAGAAGTCGTCGACCATGAACGCGTAGGTCAGGCAGGCGAACGACAGCAGCAGGAAGGCGAACTGGCCCCAGGCCGCCGGACGGGCGATGCCCATCCACAGACGGTCGCCGCGCCAGGCGCCGATCAGCGGCAGGGTCGACTGCACCAGCGCCAGGCACAGGGCCAGGATGAGGGCCAGATGGCCGATCTCGGGAATCATTGCGCGCTCTCCGCCTTCGCCTGGATCGCCTTGTCCATCGCCTGGGCGACTTCCGGCGGCATGTAGTTCTCATCGTGCTTGGCCAGCACTTCGTCGGCCACCAGCACGTTCTCTTCGTTCAGGCGACCCAGCGCGACGATGCCCTGCCCTTCGCGGAACAGGTCCGGCAGGATGCCCCGGTAGCGCATGCGCACTTCGGAGGCGCCGTCATGCACCACGAACTCCACATCAAGGGAATCCCCGGTGCGCTGGAGCGAGCCTTCCTTGACCATGCCGCCGGCGCGGATGCGCACGCCGTCCGGCACCTCGCCATTGGCGATCTGGGTCGGGGTGTAGAACAGGTTGATGTTCTGCTGCAGGGCCGAGAGGGCCAGGCCGACGGTCGCACCCACCCCGACGAGCAGGGCGAGGATGATGTACAGACGTTTCTTGCGGACCGGATTCACTTCATTTCCTCCCGGCGCAGACGGCGCGCCTCATCTTGCAGGTAACGCCGGCGTCCGAGCAGCGGCAGAGCGACATTGATCAGCACGACCAGCAGGCCGATGCCGTAACTGGTCCAGACATACACGCCATGGTTGCCCATGGCGAGGAATTCGGAGAAGGAGGCAAAGCTCACGGACGACCCTCCACCTGGGCACGCAGCTCGGTCTTCACCCAGCTGGCGCGCGCCTCGCGCTTGAGAATTTCCAGGCGCATGCGCATCAGCAGCACGGCGGCCAGGAAGCAGTAGAAGCCGATGACCATCACCAGCAGCGGCGCCCACATTTCCACCGGCATGGCCGGCTTTTCGGTGAGCTTGAACGTGGCGGGCTGGTGCAGGGTGTTCCACCACTCCACCGAGTACTTGATGATCGGGATGTTCACCACGCCGACGATGGCCAGCACCGCGCAGGCCTTGGCGGCGCTGTCACGGTTACTGATGGCGTTGCCCAGGGCAATGATGCCGAAGTAAAGGAACAGCAGGATCAGCATGGCGGTCAGCCGCGCGTCCCACACCCACCAGGCACCCCAGGTGGGCTTGCCCCACACCGCGCCGGTGAGCAGCGCCAGGAAGGTCATCCAGGCGCCGATGGGCGCGGCCTGCTGCAGGGCCACGTCGGCCAGCTTCATCTTCCACACCAGGCCGACCACGCCGGCCACTGCCAGCATCACGTAGATCGACTGGGCGAGGATCGCCGTGGGCACATGCAGGTAGATGATCCGGAAGCTGTTGCCCTGCTGGTAGTCCTGCGGCGCGAAGGCCAGTCCCCAGACGCTGCCGAGCAGCAACAGGACAATCGCCGCGCCGCCCAGCCAGGGCAGCCAGCGACCACTGATTTCGTAGAACCACTTGGGCGAACCCAGCTTGTGAAACCATGTCCAGTTCATTGCAGCTCTCTTCGTGTCGCGGGGCCGGATCGCCGCCCCCGTGCGTTTACCGTCCGGCGCCGGGCGGACCCGACGCGTTGATGTCTTATTCGCCGACGCTGATCTTCAGCCCCGCCGCGATGGCGAAGGGGGTCAGCGTCACCGCCAGAGCGGTCAGCGTGGCCAGCCACAGCAGGTGGCCGGCCGTGGGCAATCCTTGCAGGTCCGCCTGCAGCGCCCCGCTGCCGAGAATCAGCACCGGGATGTACAGCGGCAGAATCAGCAGCGCCAGCAGCAGGCCGCCGCGCTTGAGACCCACGGTCAGCGCCGCGCCGACCGCGCCCAGCAGGCTCAGCACCGGCGTGCCGAGCAGCAGCGAGAGCAGCAGCACCGGCAGGCAGCGCGGCGGCAGGCCGAGCATCAGCGCCAGCAGCGGCGACAGCAGCACCAGCGCCAGGCCGGTAAATAACCAGTGCGCCAGCACCTTGGCCAGCACCAGCAGCGCCAGCGGCTGCGGCGAAACGACCCACTGCTCCAGCGAGCCGTCCTCGAAATCGCTGCGGAACAAGCCGTCCAGCGACAGCAGCACCGCCAGCAGTGCGGCGACCCAGACCAGGCCGGGCGACAGGGTCTGCAGCAGCTGGCTTTCCGGCCCCACCGCCAGCGGGAACAGGGCGATGACGATGGCGAAGAACACCAGCGGGTTGGCCAGCTCGGCCGGACGGCGGAACAGCAGTCGGCTCTCGCGGGCCAGCAACAGGGCAAAGACACTACTCATGCGGCACGCTGCCCAAGGTCCAGTTCGCGGTAGCCGGAAGGCTTGTTTTCCAGTGTGTGGTGGGTGGTCAGCACTACCATGCCGCCCCGCTCGCAATGCCCGGCCAGATGCGCTTCCAGCTGGGCCACGCCCTGCTTGTCCAGGGCGGTGAAGGGTTCATCCAGGATCCACAGCGGCGGCGCATCCAGGTACAGGCGCGCCAGCGCCACACGGCGCTGCTGGCCGGCGGACAGCCGGTGACTGGGCACGTCCTCGAAACCGCGCAGGCCGACGGCAGCCAGGGCCTGCCAGATCGCCTGGCGCTCGGCCGGCTGGTGCAGCGCACACAGCCAGGCCAGGTTCTCCTCGGGGGTCAGCAGGCCCTTGATGCCGGCGGCGTGGCCGATCCACAGCAGGTTGCGGGCCAGCTCGCCACGCTGCGCCGCCAGCGGCTCGCCCTGCAGGCGCACTTCGCCGGCGGTCGGCTGCATCAGGCCGCACAGCAACCGCAGCAGGCTGGTCTTGCCACTGCCGTTGGGGCCGACGATCTGCAGCATGTCACCGGGCATCAGGCGCAGGTCCAACGCTTCGAACAGCAGCCGCCAGTCACGCTCGCAGGTCAACGCAACGGCTTCGAGGAATGGACGGCTCACGACATGCGTATCCACTTCAGTATGCAATCAGGGCCAGACGGGCCGCCGCTGAAAATCGACGATCCGTCTTAAGTCGGACCAACGGCAGCCGCTATCTAGTAACGGGCGCCCCGGCGAATGGCTCGGCATTATACATGCGTGACTTGGCTATCAAGACGGGTAATTACGACAGGTTGTAAAGGCAATTCCTTTTTGATGAGCGAGATCAATTTTACCCTTCCGCCTTCCCTGCCCGGCTCCACCAGCGCCGCCGGCGGCCTGGCGCCCCACACACTGAAGGCGCTCACCACCCTGGAGGGACTGCTCGCTCCCGGCCAGCAGGCCCAGGCCCAGGTGCTGGGCCGAGCCGAGGCTGCCCAGGGACAGCAGATCAGCCTGCGCCTGACCCTCGCCGACGGGCGCAGCGTGACGCTGGACGCCCTGGCCACTCGACAGCCCGAGCTGCCGGCCGGCACGCGCCTGCAACTCACCGCGCTGCCGGACAACCGCCTGCTGATTACTCAGCCCGACGCGGCCCGCCCGCTGACCCGCCTCGACCTGCCCGCCGGCAGCCTGTTGCAGGCCCGCGTGCTGTCCAGCACGCCCAGCGGCAATCTGCAGCAGATCGTCGCGCAGCTGCCGGACGGCCGTCAGCTGCTGCTGGAGAGCGCCAGGCCCCTGCCCGTCGGCAGCCTGATCAATGCCCGCGTGCTGGACGATCGCAGCCTGCAAGCCATCAGCCCGGACGCGCGCGTCCAGCAACTGGACCTGCTGCAGCAACTGGCCAGCCAGTTCGCCCGCCAGTCGCCATTGTCCACACTGTTCACCGCGCTGCGCTCGCTGCAGGGCCAGCCCCTGCCATCGGGCCTGCAGCAGAGCATCGAACGCCTGTTGAACAGTCAGCCCAGCGCGGCGCAGCTCAGCGACTCCCGCCAACTGGCGGCCATTCTGCGCAACGCCGGCGTCGGACTGGAGCACCGCGTACTCAGTGGCCAGGGCGGCGCACTGGACAGCGACCTGAAGGCCAACCTGCTGCGCCTGCTCGGCCAGCTGTCGAGCTTCAATCCGGCCACGACCCTGCAATCCCCCGCCGGCACCCTGCTGATGGCCACCTTGCCAACCCTGGCCCGCCAGGTGCTAGGCGCACTCGGCCAGCGGCCCGAGCGCCAGCCGGGGCTGAGCTTTCCGCTGCCCACGCAGCGCCTGGAGGGTCTGGAGAACCCCAGCCTGCAGACGCTGCTGAAGCTCGCCGCCGGCGCCGTGGCCCGGGTGCAGAGCCACCAGCTGGCAAGCCTGGCGCAGGGCCAGGCCAGCAGCACGGAAGGCCAGCCGGCCACCGTGCTGCAGATGGAGATACCGGTACGCGAACTGCCCACCCCGATCCAACTGCGCATCCGCAGCGAGGACGGCGAACCGCGCAAACGCAAGGGTTCTGAGCGTCAACGGCAATGGAAGATCGATCTGGCCTTCGATCTGGAACCACTAGGCCCCCTGCAGGTGCAGGCCCAGCTATGTCGCAACCAGTTCAGCGGCCAGCTGTGGGCCGAGCGCCCCGCCACCGCGGCGCTGATTGATCGGGAGCTGGGTGAACTGCGTCGCACGCTCAGCGAGGCCGGACTGGAAATCGGCGAACTCGACTGCCATCGCGGCACGCCCCCCGCGCCGCCGAGCACGCCCCTGGAAACCCACTGGATACACGTGACCGCATGAACGAGCCCCGCGCCATTGCCCTGCGCTACGACGGCCAGAACGCCCCGACCCTGGTGGCCAAGGGCGACGACGAGATCGCCCAGGCGATCATCGAGCTGGCCCGCGAATACGAAGTGCCTATCTACGAGAATGCCGACCTGCTGCGCCTGCTGGCCGGACTGGAGGTCGGCGATGAGATCCCCGAGGCGCTGTACCGCAGCGTGGCGGCAATCATCGCCTTCGCCTGGTACCTGAAAGGCAAGGCGCCCGAGGGATTCACCCGGCAGGACGACTCGCTGCCAATGGCGGACTGAGCGGCGTGGCGCTCAGTTGGCCGGTGGCGTGGCGCCGCGGGCCTTGTGCAGCTTGCTGACCAGTTCCGCTTCGCCCTTGGTCAGGCCGCAGGACTGGGTGAGATCCTCGACACTCGCGCCCAGGGTCACCAGCCGCGAGGCCTGGATGTAGGAAATCATCGCCGGGTCACTCTGCTCCAGCTTGCTGAGCCGCTCGGGAAGCGGCGCGGCAAGCTGCTGCAGCGCCTGCAGTTCATCGCCCATCTTCACGCACACGCCGATGTAGGTATCCACCCGACGGGTCAGCTCCTGCATGCTCTGGTCACGCTTGAGGTGACGCTCGGCATGCTGCCTGAACTGATATTCCATGCTCTTGTTCAGGCGCTGCAGGCGAGTGGCCAGCCAGACGCAGGTCATGATCAGCGCCAGGCAGACCCCTGCCAGTACGATCAGGGCGATTCCGTGTCCCATCTTCAGTAGTTCTCAAGTTCCGACCATTCTTCCTCGGTCATCATCTTGTCCAGCTCGACAAGAATCAACAGCTCGCCGTTCTTGTTGCATACGCCCTGGATGAACTTCGCCGACTCGTCATTGCCGACGTTCGGCGCGGTCTCGATCTCGGACTGCCGCAAATAAACCACTTCAGCCACGCTGTCGACCAGGATACCGACCACCTGCTTGTCCGCCTCGATGATGACGATGCGGGTGTTGTCGGTGATCTCCGCCGAGTCCAGGCCGAAACGCTGGCGGGTGTCGATCACCGTCACCACGTTGCCGCGCAGGTTGATGATGCCCAGCACATAGCTCGGCGCACCGGGCACCGGTGCGATTTCGCTGTAGCGCAGCACTTCCTGGACCTGCATCACATTGATGCCATAGGTTTCGTTGTCCAGGCGGAAGGTCACCCACTGCAGCATCGGATCGTCGGAGCTTTGCGCTGTCGAATTCTTCATTGTCCACCTCGTCGTCGAACGCCCGGGCCCGGCCCGCGGCGCGTATCCGTTCTGCCCGCCTTGGCGGGCGCCTTTCAGCGCGCGCGCTTGAGCGCACCGCTTTCAATCAGGTCGGCCAGCGACGCCACGTCGAGCAGCGCGCACATGTGTTCGATCACCGTACCCGCCAGCCACGGGCGCTGGGTGCGCAGGCTGCGCCACTTGACCTGGTCCGGGTGCAGGTGGATGGAACGGTCCACCTTGTGCACCGCCAGTCCCCAGTCGAAGCCCTGGATGGTGATGACGAACGACAGGTTATCGCGAAACTCGTCGCGATAGCGTTCTGGCATCACCCAGCGTGCGGTATCGATCACCTTGATGTTGCCGCTGTGGGTCTTGAGCATGCCCAGGAACCAGTCCGGCTGCCCGAACAGCGGGGTCAGCGTCTGGCCTTCCAGCGAATGGATGGTGCCCAGGCAGACCAGCGGCACCGCCAGGGTCAGCCCGGCCACGTCGAACAGCAGGCACTCGAAACGCTGCTCACCCCACTCGGGACGGCCAGCCACCACCTTCGGTGGCAGCGGGGGCACCGCGGCTGCAACGACAGGCTCGGCGAGCGGTGCCTGGACCTTCGCCTCGGCTGGCTGCACACGCGGCGGAGCCACCGGCGCAGCGACCTCAGCAACAGGCGCGGACACCATGGGTGCCGCAACCACCGGGACCTCGACCACTGGCGGCGCGACAGGCGCCTCAACCACAGGCTGCGCAACGACCGGGCTTTCGGCCACTGGCGACGCAACCACCGGCACCTCGGCCGCCGGCAGCGCGACAGGCGCTTCGACCTGCGGGGCCGCAACCACCGGTGCCTCGACCTTGGCGGGGGCTTCGACCACAGGCACCGCGACCGGCGCCAGCGGCTCCGGCTCGCTCGGCGTGCTCACGGCGACTGGTGCGGCAGGCACCGGCGCATTGATCACCGCCACGGGGGCCTCGACCAGTTTGATGTCGGTCAGTTTGATGGTCGGCAATACCAGCGGTCGCGGTTCCAGTACCTGCGGCTCGGCCACCGGCCTGGCGCTGGCAGGCACCGCCTGCGGGCGCAAGAAATCCTCGGCACGTACCGGCCGGTCATCAGTCGCCTCTTGCAACAGCTCGTCCAGATAGGACTGCAGGGCCTGCTGCGGTCCGATCCGAGGGGCGTCCTGGGTGCTCATATCCTGCATCCGTAAGTCTTTCCTCTGATTGCTATCGGCCGACAGGGGCGACAGCTTGATAGCCGGGCGTCACGCCGGCTGTCCCGGCTGGCGTGCCAGCAGGGATTTCAGCAAGGCCCGATAGGCGATCACGCCGCGACAGCCGGGATCGAACTGCGACGGCACCAGACCGGCGCGACTGGCATCGCGCAGCCTCCCGTCGGTGGGGATATAAGCCGGCCAGATGTGCTCCTTGTGGCGGTCGCGCAGCAATTTGAGCGTCGACAGCGAGGCCTGCGAGCGGCGATCGAACAGGGTCGGCACGATCAGGTAGGGCAGCGCCTGGCGGCGCGAGCGGTTGATCATGGTCAGGGTGTGAACCATGCGCTCCAGGCCCTGCACGGCGAGAAACTCGGTCTGCACCGGCACCACCAACTGCTGGCAGGCCGCCAGGGCGTTGACCATCAACACCCCGAGCAGCGGCGGGCTGTCGATCAGCACGTGGTCGAAATCGTTCCACAGTTGCGCCAGCGTCTTGGAAATCACCAGCCCCAGGCCGCTCTTCCCGGGCGTCTGGCGCTCCAGGGTGGCCAGCGCGGTGCTGGCCGGCAGCAGGGCGATGCGCGGATGACTGGTCTTCTGCAGAAGCTGTGCGGCGAGCCCATCGGGCACCTGGCCGCCATGCTGGAACAGCTCGAAGCCGGTGCGTTCGAGGTTGTCGGGGTTGTAGCCGAAATAGCTGGTCATCGAGCCATGGGGGTCGAGGTCAACGACCAGTACCCGCTTGCCGACGTCGGCCAGCAGGCCGGCCAGGGCCACGCTCGTGGTGGTCTTGCCGACCCCGCCCTTCTGATTGGCTACTGCCCAGATTTTCATCAACTGCTCCTTCTCGTCCGCGACTCAGCGCGGACCACTACCGGCCATCAATGCCGGCGTTTTGACAGCACCTTCGATCCGGGCGTCAGTGTGCGGCGCCAGTGCAGATTGCGTGCCAGTGACCGCCTGGCGATTTTCCACACGGGTGCTCCCGCTGCGCCGGGTTTCCAGGAAGCGCGACACCACCAGCACCACGCGACGGTTCTTGGCACGCCCGTCGGGCGTGGCGTTGTCGGCCACCGGGTGATACTCGCCGTAACCGACGGCGGCCAGGCGTCCGGGCGCCACGCCGTCCATGTTCAGCATGCGCACGATGCTGGCGGCACGGGCGGCGGACAATTCCCAGTTGGTGGGATAGAGCGGCGTGCTGATCGGCAGGTTGTCGGTGAATCCCTCGACCTGCACCGGATTGTCGAAGGGCGCCAGAATCCTGGCGATCTTCTCGATGATGTCGAACGCGTGGTCGTTGGGGATGGCGTCGCCGCTGGGGAACAGCAGGCTGGACTTGAGTTCGATCTCCACCCAGGACTCGGTGCCGCGCACGATCAGCTGTCCTTCAGCGATCAAGCCGGCGAAGGCCTGCTCGATGTTGCGGGTGATCTGCGCCAGCGGGTCGCCGTCCTCCATGGGCATGGGCCCGCCGTCATCTTCCATGCTGAGGTCGTAGTCGCGGGTGCGCGGGCGCTCCTGGCCAACCGGGATCGGTTTGATCGCCTTCTCGTTCTGGTTGAAGATGCCCACCAGGGTGTCGGCCAGGACCTTGTACTTGCCCTCGTTGATCGACGAGGTGGCATACATCACCACGAAGAAGGCGAACATCAGGGTCATGAAGTCCGCAAAGGACACCAGCCAGCGGTCATGGCTGGGCTCGGTGTCCTGCTGTCGGCTACGGCGTAGACGCATGGCTGGGCCCTACACCAGGAAGCCTTTGAGCTTGTGTTCGATGGAGCGCGGGTTTTCGCCTTCGGAGATGGACAGCACGCCTTCGATGAGCATCTCGCGATAACGGGTCTGCACCCGGATCACTGCCTTGAGCTTGTTGGCCAGCGGCAGCAGCAGCAGGTTGGCGAAGGCCACACCGTAGATGGTGGCGACGAAGGCCACGGCGATACCGGTACCCAGCTGGGAGGGATCGGTCAGGTTGCCCATCACCTGGATCAGGCCGAGCACCGCGCCGATGATGCCGATGGTCGGCGAATAGCCACCCATCGCTTCGTACACCTTGGCGGCCTGCAAGTCGCGCTCCTCGTGGCTGTACATCTCCACTTCCAGGATGGTGCGGATGTTCTCGCTCTCCACGCCATCGGCCAGCAGCTGCATGGCCTTGCGGGCATAGGGGTCGGGCTCGCGCTCGGCCATCGGCTCCAGGCCGAGCAGGCCTTCCTTGCGCGCCACCAGGCTCCAGCGGGTGACCTTCTCGATGCCCTCCTCCATGCGGATCGCCGGCGGGAAGAACACCCAATGCGCCACCGCCACCGCCCGCTTGAGCGTCTGCAGCGGCGTCTGCAGCAGGCAGGCGGCCAGCGTGCCACCGATGACGATCAACGCGGCCGGCGCGTTGAGCAGCACCGCAAGGCTGCCGCCCTCCAGGAAGTTGCCGCCCAGGATGGCGATAAACGCCAGCAGAATGCCGATCAGGCTCAAGACATCCATTACTGGCAAGCCTCGCTCAGGTGACGCCCGATCTCGTCCAGGTCGTAGATGCCGTCGGCCAGGTTGGCCTTGGCCACCGCCATGGGCATGCCGTAGATGACGCTGCTCGCCTCATCCTGGGCCCACACCTGGCTGCCGGCCTGCTTGAGCATGCGCGCGCCTTCGCGGCCGTCGGCACCCATGCCGGTCAGCACCACGGCCAGCACCTTGTCGCCGTAGGCCTTGGCGGCCGAGCCGAAGGTAACGTCCACGCAGGGCTTGTAGTTCAGGCGGTCATCGCCGGGCAGGATCTTCACCACGCCGCGGCCGTCCACCATCATCTGTTTGCCGCCGGGCGCCAGCAGGGCCAGGCCCGGGCGCAGCAGGTCGCCGTCCTCGGCTTCCTTGACGCGGATCTTGCACAGCTTGTCCAGGCGCTCGGCAAAGGCGCCGGTGAAGGCTGCCGGCATGTGCTGGATCAGCACCAGCGGCGCCGGGAAGCTGGCCGGCAGCTGGGTGAGCACGCGCTGCAACGCCACCGGACCGCCGGTCGAGGTGCCGATCGCTACCAGCTTGTAGGCCTTGCGCTTGGGGGCCGGCCAGCGCTCGCTCACGCTCGGCGTCGGCTCCGCCTCGGCGGGCGCTGCGCCGCGCAGCGGTCGACGCGCGGG
>NZ_JBOY01000095.1:0-7864 GCF_000647775.1 Pseudomonas sp. RL
AAAGCCCTGACGCAAGTCGGGGCTTTTTCGTTTTCGCCGCTGGACTCTCACCAGCCGCCCATGAAAAAGCCGGCCCAAGGGCCGGCTTCCGGTGCCACGAGTGGCCTTACTGCACGCTCAGCCTGTTGAGGTTCTTCTCCAGGATGGCAGTGCCAATACCTTTGACTTCCAGCAGCTCATCCACGGTGGCGAACGGGCCGTGGGCCTGGCGGTGGGCGATGATGGCCTCGGCCTTGCTGGCGCCGATGCCGACCAGCTCGCGGGCCAGGGTGTCGGCGTCGGCGGTGTTGAGATTCACCTTGGTGGCAACCTGGGCGCTCTGGGCGGCCTGGGGTTGGGCGCTGGCTTCGACAGCCAGGGCGGCGACGGAGGTAGTACCGGCCAGGAGGGCCAGGCTGAGGGCGGACAGCAGTTTACGCATGGAAAGTTCCTTTTTCATTGAAGTCCTGCGGGCAGCCGATGCCGCCCGGCAGGCAAGCTAGCCCAACGCGGCCCGCCCGCCAGGCCGGTGTGCCAGAACGCGAGCAACGTCACGCCGGCGGCGCGACTCAGCGCAGAAGTCGCGTGTCCAGCACCTTCGAGCGCCCGCCCATGACGTTCTCGCTGATATCGATGAACTCCTGGGTGCTGGCCCGCTCCAGGCGCATCAGGCCGCGCATGACATCGTCCAGCGAACGCTGGCCGTTGCTGCGCTTGCGGATCTCGCCATCCAGGTCCTGCAGCAGCAACACGGCGCGGGCGGTCACCGGGCCGCTGGCCCGCTCGCCGCGCAGGCTCTTCACATCCTTCGACCAGTCCGCCAGGTGCTTGCGCACCTGCTGATAGCGATCCTCGGTCATGCCGCCGGCACGACGCAGCAACTCGATGGCGTAGTACTCGGCCAGGCCTTCGCTGATCCAGTCACTGTTGTCGTGGTCGGTAACACGCGCGATGACATGAACCAGCTCGTGCAACAGCGAGCTGGTGCCGTTCTCGCTGACCAGCGGCCGGTCGGCGTGCATGAACAGCGAGTTGGGACCGGACAGGCCGCCCCGCCACATGGGCTCGCCACCACCGACGATCAGCAGCTTGGCCGGATCGCGCTGGAACAGCTGCTGCACCTGCGGCCAGACGAAGGTCAGCAGGGTAAGGATGTCCATGCGCCGCATGCCCTGATCAAGCGGCGCGGCCACGGTGATTTCACTCAGACCGAGGCGCTCGCGGCGGGTGCCCAGCTTGCCGGCGATCAGCCAGCCAGTGGGACGGTCGAAATTGCGCGAGGGGTTGTCGACGCGGAAACGCTGCTTGCCGATCCGGGTCCAGCCGGTCTCGACGCTCTTCCAACCCTCCGGCAGGTCGAACTGCAGCCGCGAGATCAGCTCCACCCCGTCGCGCAGCGAGGCACGCGCCGGCGGCACCAGATCGTCGCCACGCATCAGGACCCAGTCCTCGGTCATGCGGGCGTCGTAGCTGCCGGAACTGCGCTGGTTGCTGATGCGCACCCGGTAGCGCAGGCTGGCCTTGCCGCTGGACGGCTGCCATCTGCCGCGCCCGTCCGCCAGACTCCACTGGCCATCGGCCTGGAAGTCACTGAAGGTGGTGGCCTCGCCCAGGTTGAAGTCGAGCAGGTGCACGGCCTCGCCCTTCTCCACGGTCAGGCTGACCTCGGCCTGGTCCTCGGCGGGGAGGAATTTCACCCGGTAATCCAGGTCGACCTTGGCTGCCCAGGCCGGCAGCACGGTCAGCAGAACGGACAGCAACAGTGTGGAACGAGCAAGCATGGCGGCTTCCTGCGCAAGAGAGGGGGACAGTAAAGCGGATCAACCGCTTCGACCTCAACCGGCGCGGAAAATCAGGTGCTGTTCCCAGTCCTCATCGGCGACGGCGGTTTCGCTGAGCATCTTGCCGGACAGGGAGATGCCGGCGTGGTGTACCGCATCGGGGTCGTTGCAGACCAGCGGGTGCCAGGGCAGCAGGTCCTTGCCCTCGGCCACCAGGCGGTAGGCGCAGGTGGGCGGCAGCCACTTGAATTCGTCGGTGCGCGCCGGGGTCAGCTGGATGCAGTCCGGTACATGCGCGCGGCGATTGGCGTAATCGGTGCAGCGGCAGCTCTTCAGGTCCAGCAGCTTGCAGGCGATGCGGGTGTAGTAGACGCTGCCGTCGTCCTCGTCCTCGAGCTTCTGCAGGCAGCACAGGCCGCAGCCATCGCACAGCGACTCCCACTCCTCCTGGTCCAGTTCGGCGAGGGTCTTGCGTTTCCAGAAGGGTTGGACTTTGGCGGCCATGGCAATTACGAAAGGCTGGGCTTGAAAGGCGCGCAGTCTATGCCGCCGGCCGGTGGGTGCCAAGGGCGGGTGGTCGCGACGCCGCCCAAACCTGTGGGCCTACCCGAACAGATAGGCCTCGACATCCAGCCCGGCGTCGCGCATCTGCGCCAGCTTGTAGCGCAGGGTGCGCGGGCTGATGCCCAGGCGCTCGGCGGTTTCCTTGCGGCGACCGCGCTCGCTGCGCAGGGTATCGAGGATCAGCTCGAACTCGCGGCGGCGCAGGTCTTCGCCCAGCGCGCCGGCGTCGCCGCCCTCTTCCGCCAGCGGCGGCAGGGACGTTGCCACGGGTGCCGCTGCCGCCACCGGCGCAGGCGCGGCAGCCGGCAGCGGCGCCAGGCCGATAGGCATGTCCAGGCACAGGTCGTGGGGCTGGATCAGGTTGTTCTGCTGCAGGATCAGCGCACGCTGGATGGCGTTGTCCAGCTCGCGCACGTTGCCCGGCCAGGGATGCCGGCGCAGGCACTCGGCCGACTCAGGCGAGAGCTTCACCGGCGGCAGGCGCATCTTGCTGGCGTGCTTGACCAACAGGCGCTCGGCCAGCGGCAGGATGTCCGCCGGACGCTCGCGCAGCGGCCGCCAGGCCAGCGGGAACACCGAGAGGCGGTAATAGAGGTCTTCGCGGAAACGCCCGGCCGCCACTTCGCCCTGCAGGTCGCGGTTGGTGGTGGCCAGCACGCGGATGTCCAGCGGCATCGGCTTGCGCGCGCCGACCCGTTCCACTTCGCGCTCCTGCAACACGCGCAGCAGCTTGGCTTGCAGGCCCAGGGGCATCTCGGAGATTTCATCGAGCAGGATGGTGCCGCCATCGGCCAGCTCGAACTTGCCCGGCTGGGCGGCGATGGCGCCGGTGAAGGCGCCCTTCTCATGGCCGAACAGGGTGGCTTCCAGCATGTTGTCCGGAATCGCCGCGCAGTTGATGGCCACGAAGGCCTTGCCGGCGCGCGGCGAGCACTGGTGGATGTAGCGGGCCAGCACTTCCTTGCCGGTACCGGATTCGCCGGAGATCAGTACGGTGGAATCGCTGCGCGCCACCCGGGCGGCCAGTTCCAGCAACTGGCGGCTGGCCGGCTCCTCGGCCACCGGGCCGTCATGTTCACTCAGGGTCAGCACGCCGTTGGCGTGGCGCGCAACCAGATCCAGCAGCGCCTTGGGTTCGAAGGGCTTGAGCAGATAGTCGGCGGCGCCCTGGCGCATGGCGTCCACGGCGCGCTCGACGGCACCAAAGGCGGTCATCAGCAGCACCGGCAGTTGCGGCTGGCGCTGGCGGATGGCGACCAGCAACTGATGGCCGTTCATGCCCGGCATGTTCACGTCGCTGATCACCAGCGAATAGCTGTCCTGCTCCAGGGCCAGCAGCGCCTCTTCGGCGTTCTCCACGGCGCGAAAGGCGTAGCCGCCCAGCTCCAGGGTGTCGCCCAGCGCATCGCGCAGCGCCCGGTCGTCTTCGACCAGCAGAACCTTGGTAGTCATGCGTACTCCTGAACTCCTTCGGCCGCCAGGATCAGCGGCAACTCCAAAATGGCGCAGGTGCCACGGCCGACCCGCGAGCGCAGCAGCAGCTCGCCGCGATGGGCGCGGGCCACCGCCTTGACCACCGCCAGACCCAGGCCGGTGCCGGCGGTCTTGGTGGTAAAGAAGGCTTCGCCGAGGCGGGCCAGCACTGCCGGCTCGATGCCCGGGCCGCTGTCGCTGACGGTCAGGCGCAGGGTGTCGCCCCGGCGCACCAGGTGGATCTTCAGCCGCACCTGCGGGCCGCCGGCCTGCACGGCGTTGTTGACCAGGTTGAGGATGGCGCCGACCAGGGTGTCGCGGTTGCACAGCAGCTCGCCGCCGCGCGCGTCGCATTGCCAGCGCACCTGCAGGCCCTCGATATGCGAATCGGCAGCGGCGCGCAGGGCGTCGAACAGCTCGCGCGGGGCCAGGCGGTCGGACAGCGGCAGCTCGCCGCGGGCGAACACCAGCATGTCGCGCACCTGGTGCTCCAGTTCCTGCAGGCGCTCCTTGATGCGCAGGGCGAAGCGCTGCTGCTGTTCGAAGGGCAGAGGGCGCTCGCTGAGATGACCGGCATAGAGCAGCGCGGCGGACAGCGGCGTGCGCACCTGATGGGCCAGCGAGGCGACCATGCGACCGAGGCTGGACAGCCGCTCGTGGCGGGCCAGCTGTTCCTGCAGCAGGCGCGTTTCGGTCATGTCCTGCAGCATCACCAGTTGGCCGGGCTCAGCCTCCAGCGAGCGGGTGGCCAGCGACACGCGTCGGCCGTTGCGCAGGGAAATCTCGTGGCCGTCGTCCTTGCGCGGCGCGAAACAGCGGGCGATCACGTCACGCCACAGCGCACCGACCAGCGGCTCGCCGAGCAGCTCGCGGGCCGCCGGGTTGGCTTCGCGCACGCGGCCGTGACCGTCGATAACCACCACGCCACCGGGCAACAAGTCGACGATGTTCTGCAGGCGCCGAGCCAGGCGCTCGCCGTCGGCCAGCTCCTGGATGCGCTGCAGGCTGAACTGCTCCAGACGGCCCTGCAACTCGTCCACGCGCGCTTCCAGGCTGCGCTGGTCGGTATCGGCGAGAAGAGCATCGGCGTGGTGATGAAGCGCGGAGTGCATGGGCGTACCTGAGAAACCGTCACGAAACAGGCGGTAGTCAGGCCGCGAAGCAAAGGGCGTGCCGGGGCCTTTAGAACCGACACACTTTCGTCAGAGCGTAGGGCGGACAACGTCGTTCTTGTCCGCCAAGGCAGGCAACTCGAAGGCGCCGTGCGCACCGCTTGGCGGACAGGTGAAGCGTTGTCCGCCCTACGGTTTCGCAGCATCAGCGCAGCGGCACGGCCCGCTGTTCGCAGAGCTGCTTCAACGCATCTGCCCACTGCGGGTGGTCGTTCAGGCAGGGCACCAGCACCAGTTCCTCGCCACCGGCGGCCTGGAAGACTTCACGGCCACGGTCGCCGATTTCCTCCAGGGTCTCGATGCAGTCGGCGACGAAGGCCGGGCACATGACCAGCAGCTTCTTCACACCCTTGGCGGCCAGCGCTTCGAGGGTGGGCTCGGTGTAGGGTTCGATCCACTTGTTGCGCCCCAGGCGCGACTGGAAGGACACCGACCACTGATCGTCCTTCAGGCCCGCGCGTTCGGCGAACAGCTCGGCGGTGCGCTGGCACTGGCTGCGGTAGCACAGCGCGAGGTTTTCCGGGCTGACGCCCTGGCTGTTGGGCGCGCGCAGGTCGTGCTTCGGGTCCTTGACCAGCTTGCGGATGTGCGACTCGGGAATGCCGTGGAAGCTCAGCAGCAGGTGGTCGAAACCCTGCTGCAGGTGTGGCCTGGCGCTGGCCAGCAGCGCCTGCTGGTAGGGCTCCTCAGCGAAGAACGGTGGCAGGTACTGCAGCTCGAAGCTGAAGCCATGCTGTGCGACGACCCGGCGGATCTCCTGCAGCACGGTGGTGGTGGTGCTGTCGGCGAACTGCGGGTACAGCGGCGCCACGGTGATGCGCCGCACGCCCTGCTCGGCCAGGCGGCGCAGTGTGCCCTCGATGGACGGCTCGGCATAACGCATGGCCAGCTCCACCGGCCCGTGGCTCCAGCGCTCGGCCATCGCCGCCTGCAGACGGCGGCTGAGCACGATCAGCGGCGAGCCCTCTTCCCACCAGATGGAGGCATAGGCATGCGCCGACTGGGCCGGACGTTTCCAGAGAATCAGCGACACCAGCAGGCGGCGCAGCGGCCAGGGCAGATCGATGACATAGGGGTCCATGAGGAACTGGTTGAGGTAGCGACGCACATCTTCCACCTTGGTGGATTCGGGCGACCCCAGGTTGACCAGCAACAGCGCGTGATCGGTCATGCAACTTCCTATCGATGGCGGCCGAGCAGGTCGGCCAGGGCTAAATCCAGATCGGCGAAGCGAAACGCAAAACCCTGCTCCTGCACGCGTCGGGGCGTCAGGTGCTGGCCACCCAGCAGCAGGCTGGACAGCTCGCCGAGGCCCTTGAGGGCGAAGGCCGGCACGCGCAGCAGGGTTGGCCGATGCAGGGCGCGACCGAGCGCATGGGCGAAGTCGCGGTTGCGCACGGCCTGCGGAGCGCAGGCATTGTACGGGCCGCTCGCGTCGGGATGGGAGACGAGAAAATCGATCAGGGCGATTTCATCGTGCAGGTGGATCCAGGGCATCCATTGCCGGCCGCTGCCCTGCGGCCCGCCCAGGCCGAGCCGATACAGTGGCAGCAGGCGCGGCAACATGCCGCCGTCGAGGGTCAACACCGGCGCGGTGCGCACGCGCACCACGCGCAGACCCAGTGCCTCGGCGCGGCAGGCCGCATCCTCCCAGGCGCCGCATAGGCGCGCGGCGAAGCCCTGGTCGGCGGGCGGCGACGTCTCGTCCAGCCGCTGCTCGCCGGCGTCGCCGTACCAGCCGGTGGCCGAGCCGGAGACCAGCACCGCCGGCCGCTGCGCGCGGCGCGCCAGCCAGTCCACCAGCTGCTCGGTCAGGGTGACGCGACTGTCCCACAGCTCCTGGCGGCGTGCCGCCGTCCAGGGCCGGTCGGCAATGGGCGCGCCGGCCAGGTTGACCACCGCGTCCAGCGGCTGGTCGTCCAGCTCGACCAGCTCGGCGACGCCCTGCACGCCGGCGCCGCAGATCGCCGGCACGGCTTGCGGCCGGCGACTCCACACCCAGACCTCATGGCCCTGGGCACGCCAGAGATGACAGAGATGACGGCCGATGAGGCCGGTACCGCCGGTGAGCAGGATGCGCATGGGGGAAGTCCTCCCGAACGTGCGTGAAGGTAGGGTGCTCCACCCTCTCCCCCCGGCCCCTCTCCCGTCAAGGGAGAGGGGGCATTGCCTCCTCTCCCGGCCAGCGGTGCGCCCTTTCCCCTACAGCGGCAACCGGTAATACAGGCTGTAGACCTCCGCCCCGTCGTTGGGATTCTTGATGCCCGCGTTGGAATAGTGGATGGCACGCAGACCCAGAGTATGTCCTTGGCCAAAGCGCAGACCGACGCCGATGCGGTCCTCGAACTGGAACATCGATCCCAGGTCGCGGTCCTCGATCTGCGTGTCGGCGAATACCGCCACACCGATGCCCGCCTCGATGAACGGCCGTAGCCGTTCGCCGGCGAACTCATAGACGAACACCGGCGCCAACGACAGGCTGTGGTTGTCGGAGGTCAGGTCGCCCTCCCACCAGGTGTAACCGGCGTCCCAGTAGCCGGTCAGCCGGCCGGTGGAGGTTTGCCACCAGCTGCGGGAGAAGCTCGATTCCAGGGCAATTCGCACGACCGTCGTGGAGTCGTGGCTCTCTCCGACCGACAGGGTCAGATCCACGGCCTGGGCTGCCGGGGAGGTGGCCGCGGCCAGGGCAAATGCCGCCACCAGGGGTAATCCGTTGCGCATCGGGAATGTCCTCGTTTGCTGGGACTTCCCGTCATCTGAAGACTCAGGCCGCGCCGAGTTCCACCGGCAGCGCCTCGAGCCGCGCCGCATGCGGCCAGAGCACCGGCAACACCCGGCGCAGCGCCTCGGGATCGCCACTGGTGTGAAAGCGCGCCGGCGCGGCCGGGCCGGCGG
>NZ_JBOY01000096.1:0-21844 GCF_000647775.1 Pseudomonas sp. RL
GGCAGTGGCCTGGGCGTCGACCTGCGGTGCGGTCTCCGGCTGGGCGACCGGCGCTTCGCTGACGGCTTCCACCGCCTCGCTGGCCAGGCTGGCAGCCACGGCGCTGGCGGCCACTACGCTGCCCTCGCTGGGTTCGGACTGAGCTTCCTCACTGCCTTCACTCGGCAGCAGGCCGGCTTCCTGCTGGCGTTCACGGCGGTTGCTGCGACGACGCTGGCCACGTGAGCGGCGGCGCGGACGCTCGTGTTCGCCGCCTTCCTGCTCGAGTTCCAGGCCCTCTTCGCCATTCAGCAGCTCTTCCTCGACGGTCTCGACCGGCTCCGGACGCGGCTTGCGTTCTTCGCGTTGTGGGCGTTCTTCGCGCGGCGGGCGCTCGGTACGCTCGCGGCGGACCTCCGGAGCCTGCTGGGCTTGCGTCTCGCGAGGTTCGCGTGCCTGACGCTCCTCGCGCGGCTGCCGTTCTTCACGGGGCTGGCGCTCCTCGCGGGCTTCGCGGGGCTGGCGCTCGGCGCGCGGCTGCTGGCGGCGGCTCTCCTGGCCTTCGCGTGCTTCACGAGGCTGGCGCTCTTCCCGCTCGCCACGGGGCTTGCGCTCCTCGTCACGACGACCGTCGCGGCGACGGTTCTGCTGACGACCGTTGCGGCGTTCCTCGCTGCCGCGCGCCGCGGGTTCGCGACTGGTTTTCTCGGCCGGCTTGGCGGCTTCTTCCTTGCCAGCGAACAGACCGACCAGGGATTTCACCAGGCCCTTGAACAGGCTGGGTGCCGGGGCGCTGGGTGCAGCTGGCGCCACCGGGGCCGCGGGCGCGGCTGTCGGGGCGGGGGCCGGACGCTCGTGGGTGACGGTCTTCACGGCGGCTTCCTGGCGAACCAGGGTGCGGGTGGCGCTGACCGGCTGGACTTCCTCATTTTCGCTCGGAGCCATTTCGTAGCTGGAGTGGCCGGCGATCAGCTCGGGGCTGTCGTCGCGCAGGCGCTGCACTTCGAAGTGCGGCGTGTCCAGGTGGGCGTCCGGCAGGATGTAGATGCGGGTGCGGGTGCGCAGCTCGATCTTGGTGATGGCGTTGCGCTTCTCGTTGAGCAGGAAGGCAGCGACCTGGAAGGGCACGCGGGCACGCACTTCGGCGGTGCGGTCCTTGAGGGCTTCTTCCTCGATCAGGCGCAGGATGGCCAGCGACAGGGATTCCACGTCGCGGATGATGCCCTGGCCGTTGCAACGCGGGCAGACGATGCCACTGGTTTCCCCCAGGGACGGGCGCAGGCGCTGACGCGACATTTCCAGCAGCCCGAAGCGCGAGATGCGACCGATCTGCACGCGGGCGCGGTCGGCTTCCAGGGCTTCACGAACCTTGTCTTCCACGGCGCGCTGGTTCTTCGCCGGAGTCATGTCGATGAAGTCGATGACGATCAGGCCGCCGATGTCGCGCAGACGCAGCTGGCGGGCGATTTCCTCGGCCGCTTCCAGGTTGGTCTGCAGTGCGGTTTCCTCGATGTCGCCGCCCTTGGTGGCGCGCGCCGAGTTGATGTCGATGGACACCAGTGCTTCGGTCGGGTCGATGACGATGGAGCCGCCGGAAGGCAGCTTCACTTCGCGCTGGAAGGCGGTCTCGATCTGGCTCTCGATCTGGAAGCGGTTGAACAGCGGCACGCTGTCCTGGTACAGCTTGATCTTGCTGGCGTACTGCGGCATCACCTGCTGGATGAAGGCCAGGGCTTCTTCCTGGGCTTCCACGCTGTCGATCAGCACTTCGCCGATGTCCTGGCGCAGGTAGTCGCGGATGGCGCGGATGATGACGTTGGATTCCTGGTAGATCAGGAACGGGGCAGGGCGATCCTGGGAGGCGTCCTTGATGGCGGTCCACAACTGGATCAGGTAGTCCAGGTCCCACTGCAGCTCTTCGCTGGAGCGGCCCAGACCGGCGGTGCGCACGATCAGGCCCATGTCGGCCGGAGCGTCCAGGCCGTTCAGCGCTTCGCGCAGCTCGTTGCGTTCCTCACCCTCAATGCGGCGGGAGATGCCGCCGGCGCGCGGGTTGTTGGGCATCAGTACCAGGTAACGACCGGCCAGGCTGATGAAGGTAGTCAGTGCCGCACCTTTGTTGCCGCGCTCTTCCTTTTCAACCTGAACGATGACTTCCTGGCCTTCGCGCAGGACTTCCTTGATGTTGACGCGGCCGCCTTCCGGCGCCTTGGAGAAGTACTCGCGGGAGATTTCCTTGAGGGGCAGGAAGCCGTGGCGCTCGGCGCCGAAGTCGACGAAGGCGGCTTCCAGGCTGGGCTCGACGCGGGTGATGCGGCCCTTGTAGATGTTGGCCTTCTTCTGTTCACGAGCCCCGGACTCGATGTCCAGGTCGAACAGGCGCTGGCCATCGACCAGTGCGACGCGCAACTCTTCGGGTTGGGTCGCGTTAATCAGCATTCTTTTCATGTAGTACCGTTGGTTTCCGGGCTGCGGAAACGGCAAGCGGCACACACGACTCTCACGGTCGGTGTCGGGTGCGTCCAACAGCGGCGCGGCCGCTGCATTGTCAAGCGAGTGCCGATCAAACGGACCGGGCTCGCGACGAACGTCTCCTGCTACAACTGGCATGCAGAAGCACTGAATCAGGAGGAGGAATCAACCTGCGGATGTGGACGGGAAGCGTCTGTAAAAGCCTGATGCTACACAGTCCGGAGGTTGTGCATCTCCACCCTACACGATCCTTGAAAATCGGGTGCCGCTTACTCATTCCGTAGCGGGTTGTCATTATCGCGCCCAGTCATTCTGGCCGCGCGTCATGGGGTTTCGAGGCTTGGGTTCCTGGGCGCGCATCCCTCTGCGCATGCCCGGTGGACGGCCTGACGTCCCGAATGTGGTTGCCTGAGTGGAGCGGCTTTCTTGCATCGCTCGTGACTCGGCCGCTTTTGGCGGCGTTCGCGACTATAGCAGCTCTTAATAAGTGCTTCAATTGCATCAAAATTGTTATCATCTCGCCCCATGAATACGACTCCCTCCCCGACCTCCGGCGTACAGATGCTGGAAGTCGCGCCGGAACTGGCCGGCCAGCGCATCGACAACTTCCTGCGTACGCAATTGAAAGGCGTCCCCAAGACGCTGATCTATCGCATCCTGCGCAAGGGCGAGGTGCGTGTGAACAAAGGGCGAATCAAGCCCGAATACAAGCTGCAGGCCGGCGATGTGGTGCGCGTTCCGCCGCTGCGCCTGGCCGAGCGCGACGAGCCGGCGCCGTTGGCGCAGGGGCTGCTGGAGCGGCTGGAAGCGTCCATCGTTTATGAGGACAAGGCCCTGCTGGTGATCAACAAGCCGACCGGCATTGCCGTCCATGGTGGCAGCGGCCTGTCCTATGGTGTCATCGAAGCGTTCCGCCAGTTGCGTCCGGATGCCAAGGATCTTGAGCTGGTGCACCGGCTGGATCGGGATACCTCGGGGCTGCTGATGATCGCCAAGAAGCGCAGCATGCTGCGCCATCTGCACGAGGCGCTGCGCGGCGACGGCGTCGACAAGCGTTACCTGGCGCTGGTGCGCGGCAGCTGGCCGACCTCCAAGAAGAAGGTCAGTGCGCCCTTGCTGAAAAACAACCTGCGTTCGGGCGAGCGCATGGTCGAGGTCAATGACGAGGGCAAGGATGCGCTCACCGAGTTTCGGGTGGTTCGGCGCTTCGGCGAGTTCGCCACCCTGGTCGAGGCTAGCCCGATCACCGGACGGACCCACCAGATCCGCGTGCATGCCCGCCACGCCGGCCATGCGATCGCTGGCGACGCCAAGTACGGCGATGAGGAATTCACTCGGGAGATTCGCGAGCTGGGCGGCAAGCGCCTGTTCCTGCATGCCCATGCCCTGACGGTCACGCTGCCCGATGGCGCCGCGCTGACTCTGGAGGCGCCGGTGGATGAGATGTGGGCTCAGACCCTGGAGCGGCTGGGTGCCTGATTACCAACTGTTGGTTTTCGACTGGGATGGCACGCTGGCCGACTCGGTGTCGCGCATCATCGAGTCGGTGCTGGCGGCCGCCGATCGGTTTGACCTGCAGTCGCCGGATGAGGCGCAGATTCGCGGCATCATCGGTCTGGGCCTGCCCGAGGCTATCGCAGCGCTCTACCCTGAGCTGGACTCCGGGTTGGCCGAGCATTTCCGCCTGGCCTACGCCGATCATTACCTGACGCTGGATGGTGCGCCGCCGCCGCTGTTTCCCGGGGTCGTCGAGGGTCTGGAGACGCTGCGCGACGCCGGTTATCGCCTGGCGGTGGCCACCGGCAAGAGCCGTCGCGGCCTGCAGCGCGCCCTCGCGGGGCATGGCTGGCTGGATTACTTCGAAGTCACCCGTTGTGCCGATGAAACCGCCAGCAAGCCCGATCCGCGCATGCTGCACGAGATCCTGGACCATTGCGGAGTCAGTGCCGGGCGTGCGCTGATGATCGGCGATGCAACCTTCGATCTGCAGATGGCGCGCAATGCGGGAATGGATGCGGTGGCGGTCGGCTATGGTGCGCAGCCGCTGGAGCGCCTGCGGCCTTTTGCGCCGCGCCTGGAAATCATGGAATTCGCCGAGCTGCGCGACTGGCTGATGCCGGTGGTGCATCGGCACTCACTTGAGGGTGTGTAATGGCTGACGAGTGGAAGGCGCCCGAAGACAAGGGCGAGGACAAGAGCTGGAGGCTACTGGAAAAGGCTGTGCTGGCGGGTGTGCAGGAACAGCGCCGTGCCCGGCGCTGGGGCATCTTCTTCAAGTTGCTCACCTTTGCCTACCTGTTTGGCGCCCTGGTGCTGTTTGCGCCCTGGAAGGGTGAGCGTGGCGTTGCCTCGGGGGGTAACCATACTGCGCTGATTGAATTGCGCGGCATGATCGCCGATGAGGAGAATGCCAGTGCCGACAACATCGTCGGCAGTCTGCGTGCTGCTTTCAAGGATGCCGGTACGCGCGGCGTCGTCTTGCGCATCAACAGTCCGGGGGGCAGTCCGGTACAGTCAGGCTACATCTATGACGAGATTCGCCGGCTACGGACCGAATATCCGCAGACCCGCGTGTATGCCGTGATCACCGACCTGGGGGCCTCTGGCGCTTATTACATTGCCAGTGCGGCGGATGCCATTTATGCCGACAAGGCCAGTCTGGTGGGCTCGATCGGTGTGACGGCGGCTGGTTTCGGTTTCGTGGGTGCCATGGAAAAGCTGGGTATCGACCGCCGCCTCTATACGGCGGGGGAGCACAAGGCCTTCCTGGATCCCTTCTCGCCGCCGCGGGCTGATGAAGCTGAGTTCTGGGAGTCGGTGCTGCAGACCACGCATCGCCAATTCATCGACAGTGTCCGCAAGGGGCGGGGTGATCGCCTGAAGGATGCCGAGCATCCGGAGCTATTCTCGGGGCTGGTCTGGTCCGGCGAACAGGCGTTGGAGCTGGGGCTGGTTGACGGACTGGCCAGCAGTAGCCAGGTGGCGCGCGAGGTGATCGGCGAGGAACGTATCGTCGACTTCACCCGCAAGGACACGCCCCTGGATCGTTTTGCCAAGAAGCTGGGTGCTGGTGTGGCGGCGCACCTTTCGCCCTGGCTGGGCCTGCAAGGCCCGAGCCTGCGTTGAGTGGGTGAGGCGGTCAGGGTACCTGAATACCCTCCGCCTCCAGCATGTCCACCAGTCGAATCAGCGGCAGGCCGACCAGGCTGGTGATGTCGTCCCCTTCCGTGCGGCGAAACAGGCTGATGCCCAGTGCCTCGCACTTGAAGCTTCCGGCGCAGTCGTAGGGCTGCTCGGTGCGCAGATAGCGCTCGATGCGGGCGTCGTCCAGCTCGCGGAAATGCACGGTGAAGGGTACGCAGGTCACCTGGCTGCGGCCGCTGCGCGCGTTGTGCAGGCACAGTCCGGTGAGGAAGCTGACGCTGCGCCCGCTGGCGGCGCGTAATTGTTCCCGGGCGCGTTCGAAAGTGCCGGGCTTGCCGATCAGTTGGTCGTCCAGCACGGCCACCTGATCGGAGCCGATGATCAGGTGCTCCGGGTACTGCTCGGCCAGGGCTTGCGCCTTCTGTTGTGCCAGGCGGCTGGCCAGGGCAAGGCCGTTCTCGCCGGGCAGGGGCGATTCGTCGATGTTGGCTGCCGCGTAGTCGAAAGGCAGGCGCAGGCGAGCCAGAAGTTCGCGTCGATAGATCGAGCCGGAGGCCAGCAGAATGGGTGGCATACGCGCTTCCTTTTATAGGTATTCCGGGTGCGGATTCTAAGCCTGTGTCAGCCCGGCGCCCAGGCAGGAATTTCCTTTGACAGGGGGGAGTTAGCTCCCTAGAATCTCGCGCCTATGTTGAATGGGCCGATTCCACCTCACGTTGATCCACGCAAGCTGGCTGACCGCGGCGCAGTGCTCGAGGGCGAAATTCCCTTGGCCTCCCTGCCGCGGCTGGCCGAGCAGATGGTCGACCACGCCGGTACGGTACGCGCGAAGCTGAGCTTCGAGCGGGACGAGCGCCGCGCGGTTGTCATTCATGGCGAGTTCAGTGTCGAGGCCAAGATGGTATGCCAGCGCTGCCTGGACGTTGCCACCCTGCCGATCCATGGCGAGTACCATTACGCCGTGATCCCGGAGGGTAGCGAACAGGTCGTGCCGAAAGGTTACGATGCGCTGGAGGTGGGGGAGGACCCTCTGGATTTGCTGACACTGGTCGAGGATGAGCTGTTGCTGGCCTTGCCGATCGTTCCGGTCCACGATTCCAGCGTCTGTCAGCAACCGGCGGGTCAAGATGATCCTCAGCCGAGCGAGGACGAAGTTTCGCGGCCCAACCCGTTCAGCGTACTGGCGCAGTTAAAGCGCGACCCAAACGTTTAGGAGTTAATCAGTTATGGCTGTTCAGCAGAACAAAAAATCCCGTTCGGCACGCGACATGCGCCGCTCCCACGACGCCCTGGAGCCCAACGCTCTGTCCGTCGAAAAGAGCACCGGTGAAGTCCACCTGCGCCACCACGTGTCGCCGGAAGGCTTCTACCGTGGTCGCAAGGTGATCGACAAGGACTCCGCCGAGTAATCCTTGTCCGCTTCGATCATCGCCATCGATGCAATGGGTGGGGACTTCGGTCCCCACTGCGTTGTTCCTGCCAGTCTGGCCTGTCTGGCAGAAAATCCCCTCCTTAGACTGGCGCTCGTCGGTCAGGCACCTCTTCTCGAAAAGATCCTCTCCCGCCATTCTGGCGTGGATCGTTCCCGGCTGCACATCGTTCACGCCTCGCAAGTCATCGGCATGCAGGAGCGCCCGTCCCAGGCGCTGCGTGGCAAGCCCGATGCGTCCATGCGCGTGGCGCTGGAAATGGTCCGTGACGGTCGCGCGCGCGCCTGCGTAAGTGCCGGCAATACCGGTGCGCTGATGGCGCTGTCCCGCTATGTGCTCAAGACCCTGCCGGGTGTCGACCGGCCGGCCATGATGGCGGCACTGCCGACCCGTACCGGCAGCTGCTACCTGCTGGATCTGGGGGCCAATGTGGACTGCGGTGCCGAGCACCTCTATCAGTTCGCGGTCATGGGTTCGGTGGCGGCCGAGGCGCTGGGGGTGCGCCGGCCGCGCGTGGCGCTGCTCAACGTGGGCGCCGAGGACATCAAGGGCAATCAGCAGGTCAAGCTGGCGGCCAGCCTGCTGCGCGAGGCGCGGGCGATCAATTTTATTGGCTACATCGAAGGCGACGGACTGTATCGCGGCGAGGCGGATGTGGTGGTGTGCGACGGTTTCGTCGGCAACATCCTGCTCAAGTCCAGCGAGGGGCTGGCGGAAATGGTGGCCGAGCGCATTCGCGGGCTGTTCGAACGCAGCCTGCCGGCGCGCCTGGTCGGCCTGCTGGCATTGCCGCTTCTGCGCTCCCTGCGTCAGGAATTGCGGCCGGCGGCCCACAATGGAGCCAGCTTTCTCGGCCTGCAGGGCATCGTGATCAAGAGTCACGGCGGCGCGGCGGAGGAAGGCTTCCAGAGCGCCATTCGTCGCGCTTCGGCGGAAATCCGCGAAAATCTCCCGCAGCGCCTGCATGGGCGTCTCGAAGACCTGCTGTTATAGGTTATCGCGCATGATGTGACTGGCCTTCACGGGCTGTCATCCAATGCTCAATTCGTTGCGCTCCACAGTCGAGCGCAATGGTTTCGACGAAGACATCAAGGATTTTTTCCATGTCCGTAACCTCCGCATTCGTCTTCCCCGGTCAGGGTTCGCAATCGCTCGGCATGCTGGGCGAGATCGGCGCGCAGCAGCGTCTGGTGCTCGATACCTTCGCCGAGGCTTCCGAGGCGCTGGGCTATGACCTCTGGGCGCTGACCCAGAACGGCCCCGAAGAGCAGCTGAACCAGACCGACAAGACCCAGCCGGCGATTCTCACGGCCTCCATGGCGCTGTGGCGCCTGTGGCTGACCGAGAACGGCGCGCGTCCGGCCTATGTCGCTGGCCACAGCCTGGGCGAGTACTCGGCGCTGGTCGCTGCCGGCAGCCTGCCGTTCGCCGCTGCCGTCAAGCTGGTGGAGCTGCGTGGCCAGCTGATGCAGCAGGCCGTGCCGGCCGGGCAGGGCGGCATGGCCGCTATTCTCGGTCTGGAGGATGATGACGTGCGTGCCGCCTGCGCCGAAGCGGCCCAGGGCGAAGTGGTCAGTGCGGTGAACTTCAATGCCCCCGGCCAGGTGGTCATCGCCGGCGGCGCCGCTGCCGTGGCCCGTGCCGTCGAGGTGTGCAAGGCCAAGGGCGCCAAGCGCGCCATGCCGCTGCCGGTCAGTGTGCCGTCCCATTGCGACCTGATGCGTCCGGCGGCCGAGCGTTTTGCCGAAGCCGTGGCCGCCCTCGACTGGCAGGCGCCGCAGATCCCCCTGGTGCAGAACGTCAGCGCCGACGTGGTCAATGATCTGGATACCCTCAAGCGCGACCTGTTGGCTCAGCTGTACAGCCCGGTGCGCTGGGTCGAGTCGATGCAGCGTCTGGGAGCCTGCGGCGTCACTGCGCTGGTCGAGTGCGGGCCTGGCAAGGTACTCTCCGGCCTCAACAAGCGTTGCGTGAAGGGCGTGGACACCTACAGCCTGGATACCCCCGAAGCCTTTGCGGCGACCCGCGCCGCCCTGGCTTGATCAAGGAGAACGTTTCAATGAGTTTGCAAGGTAAGATTGCCCTGGTCACCGGCGCCAGCCGCGGCATCGGTCAGGCCATCGCCCTAGAGCTGGGCCGTCAGGGCGCTGTGGTGGTCGGTACCGCCACCTCCGCCGCCGGCGCCGAGCGCATCGCCGAAACCCTGAAGAGCAATGGCATTCAGGGCGGTGGTCTGGTGCTCGACGTGGGCAGCGATGAGTCCGTGACTGCCGCTCTGGCGCAGATCCAGGAACAATACGGCCAACTGGCGATCCTGGTGAACAACGCCGGCATCACCCGCGACAACCTGATGCTGCGCATGAAGGATGACGAGTGGTTCGACGTCATCAACACCAACCTGAACAGTCTTTACCGTCTGTCCAAGGCGGTGCTGCGCGGCATGACCAAGGCCCGCTGGGGTCGTATCATCAACGTCGGCTCGGTGGTGGGTGCCATGGGCAACGCCGGGCAGAGCAACTACGCGGCCGCCAAGGCCGGCGTGGAAGGTTTCAGTCGTGCGCTGGCCCGTGAAGTCGGTTCGCGCAATATCACTGTGAACACCGTGGCCCCGGGTTTCATCGACACCGACATGACCCGCGAACTGCCCGAGGCGCAGCGCGAGGCCCTGCTGACCCAGATTCCCCTGGCTCGCCTGGGGCAGGCCGAGGAAATTGCCAAGGTGGTCAGCTTCCTGGCTTCCGACGGTGCGGCCTACGTGACCGGAGCAACGATTCCGGTCAATGGCGGCATGTATATGTGATGCCAAAATGTGACCCCGACCGACAGGCCGTTGTCAGAAGGGCTGTCCGAATTCATGTTGAATGGTCGGGGCACGGAATTACAGTCGATCAGGTCGGGATCTCCCGGCTTGAAATGTGAAAAACCCTTTCTATACACTTACCCGCAGTCCAGCTGCCTGGATTTGTCCATAGGAGTGAAAACAAGGTATGAGCACCATCGAAGAACGCGTCAAGAAGATCGTTGCTGAGCAACTTGGCGTCAAAGAAGAGGAAGTCACCAACAGCGCTTCCTTCGTCGAAGATCTGGGCGCCGACTCTCTTGACACCGTCGAGCTGGTGATGGCTCTCGAAGAGGAATTCGAGACCGAAATCCCGGACGAGCAAGCTGAGAAGATCACCACCGTCCAGGAAGCCATCGATTACATCAATGCCCACGCGCAGTAAGTAATCGAACGCTTTCGAGGCGAGAGAAGCCGCACAACCTCACGGGCGTGCGGCTTTTTCTTGTGGCGGGAAGAATCCCGCACACCTCCCGTCCTGTCGTCGGGAGGATGGCCGAGCGGACTGCTGCGGCCTTTCCGTTAGTGAACAAGAGGACAAAACAGTGTCGCGTAGACGTGTCGTGGTCACCGGGATGGGTATGCTTTCGCCGCTGGGTACCGATGTGCCGAGCAGCTGGGAAGGTGTTCTGGCTGGCCGCAGCGGCATCGGTCCGCTTGAGCACATGGATGTCTCTGCCTTTTCCACCCGCTTTGGCGGCTCGGTGAAGGGTTTCGATGTCGAGCAATACCTGCCCGCCAAGGAGGCGCGCAAGCTCGACCTGTTCATCCAGTACGGTCTGGCCGCCAGCTTCCAGGCGGTACGTCATTCCGGACTGGAAATCACCGATGCCAATCGTGAGCGCATCGGCGTAGCCATGGGCTCCGGTATCGGCGGCCTGACCAATATCGAGAACAACTGCAAATCGTTGTTCGAGCAAGGGCCGCGGCGCATTTCGCCGTTCTTCGTGCCCGGCTCGATCATCAACATGGTGTCCGGCTTCCTGTCTATCCACCTGGGCATCCAGGGACCGAACTACGCGGTGACCACCGCCTGCACCACCGGCACCCACAGCATCGGCATGGCGGCGCGCAACATCGCCTATGGCGAGGCTGACGTGATGATCGCCGGCGGCTCGGAAATGGCCGCCTGTGGCCTGGGGCTCGGTGGTTTCGGTGCCGCCCGTGCCCTGTCTACCCGCAACGACGAGCCGACGCGGGCCAGCCGCCCGTGGGACAAGGACCGTGACGGTTTCGTGCTGTCCGACGGTGCCGGTGCCCTGGTGCTGGAAGAGCTCGAACATGCCCGGGCGCGCGGGGCCACCATCTATGCCGAGCTGGTCGGCTTCGGCATGAGCGGTGACGCCTACCACATGACTGCTCCGCCGGAGAACGGTGCCGGCGCGGCGCGCTGCATGGTCAATGCGCTGCGCGATGCCGGTCTGAATCCGGACCAGGTGCAGTACATCAATGCCCATGGCACCTCCACGGCCGCCGGTGACCTGGCGGAAGCGGCCGCCATCAAGTCGGTGTTCGGCGAACACGCCTATCGTCTGGCGGTTTCCTCCACCAAGTCGATGACCGGTCACTTGCTGGGCGCTGCCGGTGCGGTCGAGGCGATCTTCAGCGTGCTGGCGATCCGCGACCAGGTGGCGCCGCCGACCATCAACCTGGAGAATCCGGACGAGGGCTGCGACCTCGACTTCGTGCCCGGCGAAGCCCGCGCCCTGCCGATCGAGGTGGTGGTGTCCAACTCCTTCGGCTTCGGTGGCACCAACGGCTCGCTGGTCTTCCGCCGGTTCAACGGCTGATGCTGAGCTGGGTCGACGGTCGCCCGGCTGCGGAGCTGCCGCTGAGCGACCGCGGTCTGGCTTACGGTGACGGGTTGTTTGAAACCCTCGCCGTGCGTCATGGCCAGCCTTGTCTGCTGGCAGCTCACCTGCAACGCCTGCGGCTGGGTTGCGAGCGACTGGGTATTCCTTTTGACGAGGCCCTGGTGACCGATGAGCTGCTGGCCTTCTGCGCTGCAGTGGGCGACGGCGTGGCCAAGCTGATCGTGACCCGGGGCGATGGATTGCGCGGCTATGCGCCGCCGACGCCGGTACAACCACGGCGTCTGCTGCTGGCCAGCCCCTTGCCGGCCTATCCCGTCGAGCATGCCGAGCAGGGCGTCGAGCTGTTCCCCTGTGCGTTGCGCCTGGCCGAGCAGCCACGCCTGGCCGGCCTCAAACACCTCAACCGCCTCGAGCAGGTGCTGGCGCGCGCCGAATGGCAGGATTCCCGTTACGCGGAAGGTCTGTTGCGCGATCAGGCGGGGCGGCCCATCGAGGGCGTGTTCAGCAATCTGTTTCTGGTCAGTGACGGTCGACTGCTGACCCCGTCCCTGGAGCGCTGCGGCGTCGCTGGCGTGATGCGCGGCGCCTTGCTTGAGCAGGCGCACGCGTTGGGCATTGCTTGCGAAGTCCGCGACCTTGCCTTCGACGAATTGCTGGCGGCGCAGGAAATCTTTCTCTGCAACAGTGTCTATGGCGTCTGGCCGGTGCGCCGTCTTGAGACCCGTGTATGGCTGCCCGGGCCGCTCACCCGTAAACTGCAGGGCATCGCCCGCACCCTCCTGGATTGTTGAACGTGATACGTACATTGTTGAGGCTGCTCGTCGGCGGCCTGCTGTTGGTTGTCCTTGTACTGGGTTACGCCTTCTGGCAACAGCGCGCGGCGCTGCAACAGCCGCTGAAATTGGATGAAGCCAGGTTGCTGGATGTGCCGGCTGGCTCCACGCCGGTCGGGCTGATCAATCGTCTGGAGCGCGATGGCCTGCTGGAGGGCAGCCTCTGGCTGCGCCTGCACTGGCGTCTGTACCGGGCCGGCCAGACCCTGCACGGCGGTGAATACCGCCTGGAGCCCGGAATGACGGTCAACGAACTGTTCGAAGCCTGGGTCAGCGGCAAGGTGGTGCAGTACAGCCTGACCCTGGTGGAAGGCTGGAACATCCGTCAGTTGCGTGCCGCGCTGGCTGCCCAGGAAAAGCTGGAACAGACGCTGGCAGGGGTGGATGATGCCGAGCTCATGCGCCGGGTCGGCGAACCGGGCATGCACCCGGAAGGTCGCTTCTTTCCCGATACCTACCGCTACGTACGGGGCATGCGGGACATCGACCTGCTGATCCAGGCCAACCGCCGGCTGCGGCAGGTGCTGGCCGAAGAATGGGCGGCGCGGGCCACTGGGCTGCCCTACAAGAATGACTACGAGGCGCTGATCATGGCGTCGATCATCGAAAAGGAGACCGGTGTGCCCGCCGAGCGCGGCCAGATTGCCGGCGTGTTCGTCCGCCGCCTGGAAAAGCGCATGCGCCTGCAGACAGACCCGACGGTGATCTACGGCATGGGCGAGCGCTATGCCGGCAAGATCCGCCGTAGCGACCTGCGCGAAGCCACGCCCTACAACACCTATGTGATCTCCGGCATGCCGCCGACGCCGATCGCCATGGTCGGCCGCGAGGCGATCCACGCAGCGCTGCAGCCGGAGCCGGGCAACACCCTGTACTTCGTGGCCCGCGGCGATGGCAGCCATGTGTTCTCCTCCACGCTGGAGGAGCATCTGCGTGCCGTACGCCAGTATCAGCTCAAGCGTCGGGCCGACTATCGGTCGAGTCCGGCGCCCATTAGCAAGGAAACCCCGTGAGCGGCCTGTTTATCACCCTGGAAGGCCCGGAAGGTGCCGGCAAGACCACCAATCGCGAGTTTCTCGCCGAGCGCCTGCGCACTGCGGGGCACGAGGTTCTGCTGACCCGGGAGCCGGGCGGCACGCCGTTGGCCGAGCGCATTCGCGAGCTGCTGCTGGCGCCCAGCGATGAGCCGATGGCCACGGATACCGAACTGTTGCTGATGTTCGCCGCCCGCGCGCAGCACCTGGATCAGGTCATCCGCCCAGCGTTGGCGGTCGGCAAGGTGGTGCTTTGCGATCGCTTCACCGATGCCACCTACGCCTATCAGGGCGGTGGGCGTGGTGTGAGCGAGGCGCGGATCGCCGTGCTTGAGGACTTCGTGCAAGGTACGCTGCGGCCGGATCTGACGTTGGTGTTCGATCTGCCGGTCGACGTCGGGCTGGCCCGGGCCGCGGCGCGCGGCCGGCTGGATCGCTTCGAGCAGGAGGGACGTGCGTTCTTCGAGGCCGTGCGCCAGACCTACCTGCGCCGCGCCGCCCTGAATCCGCAGCGCTACCGGATCATCGATGCCGGCCAGCCGCTGGTCGACGTCCAACGCCAGCTCGAGCGTCTGCTGCCGGAACTGCTGGAGCGTCAGCCGTGAACGACATTCTTCCCTGGCAGGCGGCGTTGTGGAAACAGCTGGCCGGTCGACGGCAGCACGCCCATGCCTACCTGCTGCACGGCCCGCAGGGTACCGGCAAGCGCATCCTGGCCGAGCGCCTGATGGCACTGCTGCTCTGTCAGCAGCCGGTCGACGCGCAGGCGTGCGGCCGGTGCAAGGCCTGTCAGCTGCTGGCGGCCGGTACGCACCCGGACCACTACGTGCTGGAACCGGAAGAGGTCGACAAACCAATCAAGATCGACCAGGTGCGTGACCTGGTGAGCTTCGTGGTGCAGACCGCCCAGATGGGCGGGCGCAAGGTGGTGTTGCTGGAGCCGGCCGAGGCGATGAACCTGAATGCCGCCAACGCGCTGCTCAAGAGCCTGGAGGAGCCCTCCGGGGATACCGTGCTGCTGCTCATCAGCCATCAGCCCAGTCGCTTGCTGCCAACCATCAAGAGCCGTTGCGTGCAGCAGGCCTGCCCCCTGCCGGATCACAAGCAGAGTCTGGCCTGGCTGCGCCAGTCGCTGCCGGAGCTGGATGCCGACACGCTGGAGGCCTTGCTGGCACTGGCCGCCGGCTCGCCGCTGGCAGCGCAGCGGCTGCACGCCCAGGGCGTGCTGGACCAGCGCGCGCTGGTGGTGGAGGGCGTCAAGAAGCTGATCAAGCGCCAGCAGAGTCCCAGCCAGCTCGCCGAGGCTTGGAATGCCGTGCCGCTGTCGATGCTGTTCGACTGGTTCTGCGACTGGACACACCGGATGCTGCGTTTCCAGTTGACCGCCGACACGCGGGGGCTCGGCCCGGTGGACATGGCCAAGGTGATCGAATACCTGGCGGGCAAGGTTTCCCAGCCGCGTTTGCTGGTGCTGCAGGACTGGCTGCTGGAGCAGCGCCACAAGGTGCTGGGCAAGGCCAACCTCAACCGTGCGCTGCTTCTCGAAGCCCTGCTGGTGCAGTGGGCGGAGCTGCCGAGCCACGGCTAGAATCGTCCCTCGCCACCGTGAGGGAGACACCATGACCACGCCGAGTCCGGGAGCCCGCAATGGCATCCTGTCGCTGACCATCAAGGACAAGGCGGTGCTGTACGCCGCCTACATGCCGTTCATCAAGGGCGGCGGGCTGTTCATCCCCACCAGCAAGACCTATCGCCTCGGCGACGAGGTCTTCCTGTTGCTGAACCTGATGGACGAGCCGGAAAAGATTCCGGTAGCCGGCAGGGTGGCGTGGATCACGCCCCGCGGCGCCCAGGGCAACCGCGCGGCTGGCGTCGGCGTGCAGTTCAACGAGAGTGACAACATCGCCCGCAACAAGATCGAGACCTACCTGGCCGGCGCGCTCAAGTCCGACCGGGTTACTCACACCCTGTAGCGCTCTAAGGTGGCCATCGAGGGCGTATAATGCGTGCCCTCTTCGCCTTGCCGAGCCGTCTTGCCATGTTGGTCGATTCCCACTGCCACCTAGATCGCCTGGACCTTTCCGCTCACGGAGGTTCGCTGGATGCCGCGCTGCAGGCGGCACGTGAACGGGACGTGGGGCATTTCCTGTGCATTGGCGTCAGCGCCGCCAATGCCGCCACGGTTCGTGAGCTGAGTCAGCGTTACGGGGATGTGGACTGCTCGGTCGGTGTGCATCCCCTGGACCTGCAGCCTGGCGCCGAGCCGGCGCTCGACTGGCTGCTCGCCGAACTGGCGCATCCCCACGTGGTGGCAATCGGAGAAACGGGCCTGGACTACCACTACGAGCCGGAAGCCGCGGAGCTGCAGCAGGCATCCTTCCGTCTGCACCTGCAGGCGGCCCGCATCACCGGCAAGCCGGTGATCGTGCATACCCGGGCCGCGCGCGAGGATACCCTGACGCTGCTGCGCGAGGCGGATCTGCCCCAGGCGGGCGTGCTGCACTGCTTCACCGAGGATTGGGACATGGCGCGCGCGGCGCTGGATCTGGGGTTCTACATTTCCCTCTCCGGTATCGTCACCTTCCGCAACGCAGACATGCTCCGCGAGGTCGCCCGGCAGGTTCCGGCGGACCGGCTGCTGGTGGAAACGGATGCCCCGTATCTCGCGCCGATTCCCCATCGTGGCAAGCCCAATCTCCCGCAGTATGTGCGCGAGGTTGCGGAGTTCCTCGCCGAACTGCGCAGCGTTCCCTATGCCACTCTGGCTGAGCAGACCACCGCGAACTTCAGGCGCCTGTTCCCGCTGGCGCGTGTCCGTCAGGCCTGAGCCAAGGCATAAAAAAACCCGGATTCTGGGGGATGAATCCGGGTTAAGGACCATTAGGAGTAAAAACAAGCAAGGGTACGCACTCCAGTACCCTCTGCCGCCGTCAGGCATTGGGGGAAATGCCAGAACGGTTTTGGCAGTATGGCCAGAGCCGCTGGAATGGCCGGTGACCGTCTATATCTTTTCGTAATCAATATACGTGTGTTGAGAACCTACCTGTCTGCCAACTGGCTTATCGCGCGGATCGTCTCCTCTAGCACCTGACCGGTGGTATAGAAGTGGGGTGACAGGCGAATGCCGGCACCGCGCTGGGCGCAGACGATCTGTTGCCGACGCAGTGCTTCGAACAGCTCGCCCTGGTCCCGACCGTCAAGGGTGAAATTCAGGATGCCGGCGCGGCGCTCGGTGTCCTGCGGGCTATGGATGGTGAGTCCCGGGATGTTCAGCAATCCCTGCTGCAGGTGTTCCATACGCTCCGCCAACTGGCTGGCGACTCGCGCCATGCCCACTTCTTCAAGCAGCGAAAGACTGGCTTCCAGCGCCATGCTGGCCAGCATGTTCGGGCTGCCGCATTCGAAACGCCGCGCACTGCGGGCTGGCTGCCAGTCCTGGCGCAAGTAGTCGCCGGCATGTTCCAGCATGTGCCAGCCGTATTCGTGCAGGGTCAGTTGTTCGCGCAGGTCGCTGCGGCAGTAGAACACTCCGAGGCCTTCCGGGCCGAGCATCCACTTGTGGCCGTCAGCGACCACGAACGCACAGCGTGCATCTTGTACATCGAAGGGCAGGGCGCCCAGATGCTGGATGGCGTCCACGCAGAACAGCACGCCGCGGGCGGCACAGCCTTCGCCGAGACGGGAAAGGTCCAGCCTCAGACCGCTGGCGTATTGCACCGAGCTGATCGACAGCAGCCGGGTACGCGGCCCGCAGGCGGCCAGCAGGTCGGCTTCCGGGTCCGCGCCGCTCAGACTGACCTGCCGCACCTCGACGCCATGGCGCGCCAGCGCCTGCCAGACGACCCGGTTCGAGGGAAATTCCTCGTCGCTGATCACCACCTGGTCGCCCGGGCGCCAGTCCAGCCCGAAGGCAATGAAGGACAGGCCTTCCGAGGTGTTCTTCACCAGTGCGATGTCATCGGTGGAGGGTGCATTGAGCAACCGGGCCAGGCGCTGGCGCAGGCGATGTTCCACCTTGAGCCAGTCGGGATAGTCGCGGGCGCCGATGGTGGCGTTCTGCTCCGCGAAGGCGGCGACCGCGCGTGCCGCGCGTTGCGGCCACGGGGCCACCGCCGCGTGGTTGAGGTAACGCAAGCCTTCCGGCTGGGGGAACTCGGCAAGCAGATCAGCCATGGTGGCTCCGTACAATTTTTTGCGGGTCAGGCATAATAGCGAGCTTCAACCGTGAGCTGCGCAGTCCTTATGCACAAAGAACCCCGCAAGGTCCGAGAGTTTCGCCGTCGTGAGCAGGAGATTCTGGATACTGCTCTGAAGCTGTTCCTCGAGCATGGTGAAGACAGTGTCACTGTCGAGATGATCGCGGATGCCGTGGGCATCGGCAAAGGCACCATCTACAAGCACTTCAAGTCCAAGGCCGAAATCTACCTGCGGCTGATGCTCGACTATGAGCGCGACCTGAACGAGCTGCTCCACTCCGATAACGTGGATCGCGATCGGGAAGCGCTGTCGCGTGCCTATTTCGAGTTCCGCATGCGTGACCCGCAGCGCTACCGCCTGTTCGACCGCCTGGAAGAGAAGGTGGTCAAGAGCAATCAGGTGCCGGAGCTGGTGGAGAAACTGCACAAGATCCGGGCCTCGAACTTCGAGCGGCTGACCCAGTTGATCAAGGGGCGGATTGCCGAGGGCAAGCTGGAGGATGTCCCACCGTATTTCCACTACTGCGCCGCCTGGGCGCTGGTGCATGGCGCGGTGGCGCTTTACCACTCGCCGTTCTGGAGCAGCGTGCTCGAGGATCAGGAAGGGTTCTACCAGTTCCTGATGGACATTGGTGTGCGCATGGGGAACCGGCGCAAGCGTGACACTGAAACACCGGCCAGCTGAGCAGCTGGCGCGGAAGCTGCATCGCAGGGCGGCACGCCGGTTTATCGGCATCGGTAGCGAGGAAATCAGGATGTACAGGGCGATCGGTCTGGGTGTGCTGTTGTCGCTGGGCGGTTGCATGGCAGTCAGCGACATGGTCGAGGCGACGCGCGAGCAATTCGCCGATGTCGGCCTGCTCGACCACAGCCAGACGCAGCGAGGTGCCTCGCGCCGCCTGCAGGCCGATTCCTTCATCTATATTGCCCAGGACGATTATCCGGCCAGCCCGGATGCCGTGCGGAGCAACGCGCTGGCGGATGAGGCCTACCGCAGCTTCACGGAGTATTTCCCCCAGGTACGTCGCGCCGAGGCGCCGCTGTCGCTCCAGCAGGCCCTTGTCCGGGCACAGTCGGCCGGGGCGCATTACCTGCTATTCGGGCGTGTGGCTGGCGAGGATGATCGCATCGGCACGCTGATCGAATGGGAAGACCAGCAAAGCCTTGACCGCCTGGGCGTCGACCGGGGGGTGGTGCAGCTGCTGCTGATCGAGACAGCCACTCGCTTTCCGGTGGATGCGGCGCGCATCACCACGCGGGGCGGCTTGCTGACCCTTTACGAAACCCGGCCCCAGGACCTGTTGGGCGCTCCCCTGCGGCAATACGCCCGGAGCCTGCGCGGCCTGAACTGATCGGGAGCGCGACATGAGCGAGCGTGGCAATCCCGGGGATCTGCTGTCACGAATCCCCGCCGGGGAAGGCAAGGGTCTTCCTCCTGTTCATCTCTGGAATCCGCCGTTCTGCGGCGATATCGACATGCGCATTGCCCGGGATGGAACCTGGTACTACCTGGGTACGCCGATCGGACGCAAGCCGATGGTCAAGTTGTTCTCCAGCGTTCTACGCAAGGATGGCGACGACTATTTCCTGGTCACTCCGGTGGAGAAGGTCGGTATCCGCGTGGATGACGCGCCGTTCGTGGCGGTGACCCTGGCTCTGGAAGGCGATGGCGAGCAGCAGCGGCTTCGTTTCACTACCCAGGTGGACGACGAGGTTGTGGCCGGTGCCGCACATCCTTTGCGGGTCGAGTTGGACTGTGACAGTGGCGAGCCTTCGCCCTACCTGCGGGTGCGCGCCAATCTGGACGCGCTGATCCATCGCAATGTGTTTTACCAATTGGTCGAGCTGGCGGTGGAGCGGGAGATTAATGGCCAGCTCTGGCTGGGGGTATGGAGCGACGGGGAATTTTTTCCCATCGGCCAGGCCTGAGGGTGGCGTGAATGAAAAAGCTCCCGGATGGGAGCTTTTTCATTTCGGCGGGGAGGGCGGGAAACCCACCCTCCTGCTGAAAATTTCAACTAAATCAAGCGGTTACGCTTGTTACATATTGGGGTAGTTGGGTCCGCCGGCGCCTTCCGGAGCCACCCAGGTGATGTTCTGGGCGGGGTCCTTGATGTCGCAGGTCTTGCAGTGCACGCAGTTCTGGGCATTGATCTGGAAGCGCTTGCTGCCGTCGTCGTTGCTGATCACTTCGTACACGCCGGCCGGGCAGTAGCGCTGCGCCGGTTCGTCGTATTTCGGCAGGTTCTGCTCAATCGGCAGGTTCGGATCGGCCAGCTTGAGGTGGACCGGCTGGTCTTCCTCGTGGTTGGTGTTGGACAGGAACACCGAAGACAGCTTGTCGAAGCTCAGTTTGCCGTCCGGCTTCGGATACTCGATCTTCTGGCTCTCGGCAGCCGGCTTCAGGCACGCGTAGTCCGGCTTGTTGTCGTGCAGGGTGAACGGCATCTTGCCGCCGAACCAGTTCTGGTCGATGTAGTTGAAGGCGCCGCCTACCAGTGCGCCCCACTTGTGCATGGCCGGGCCGAAGTTGCGGCTGCGGAACAGCTCGTCATACAGCCAGCTGGCCTTGAACGATTCGACATAGTTGTCCAGCGTGTCGCCGCCCTCGCGGCCGGCAGCCAGCGCTTCCGCCACGGCGTCGGCCGCGAGCATGCCGGATTTCATGGCGGTGTGGCTGCCCTTGATCTTGGCGAAGTTCAGGGTGCCCAAGTCACAGCCGATCAGTGCGCCCCCGGCGAAGACCATCTTCGGCAGCGAGTTCAGGCCGCCCTTGCAGATGGCGCGGGCGCCATAGGCCACGCGCTTGCCGCCTTCCAGGTACTGGGCGACCACCGGGTGATGCTTGTAGCGCTGGAACTCATCGAACGGCGACAGATAGGGGTTGGAGTAGGCCAGGTCAACGATCAGGCCCACGACCACCTGGTTGTTTTCCAGGTGATACAGGAAGGAGCCGCCCAGGGCGCTGTTGCCGGTTACGTCCAGCGGCCAGCCAGCGGTGTGCACCACCAGGCCGGGCTCGTGCTTGGCCGGGTCGATGTCCCAGATTTCCTTGATGCCGATGCCGTAGTGCTGGGCATCCGCTTCGGAATCCAGGTTGTAGCGCTTGATCAGCTGCTTGCCGATGTGGCCACGGCAGCCTTCGGCGAACAGGGTGTACTTGGCGCGCAGTTCCATGCCCGGGGTGTACATGCCGTCCTTCGGGTTGCCTTCGCGGTCGACACCCAGGTCGCCGGTGATGATGCCGCGCACCACGCCGTTCTCGTCGATCAGCGCTTCCTGGGCGGCGAAGCCGGGGTAGATTTCCACGCCCAGGCCTTCGGCCTGCTGGGCCAGCCAGCGGCACAGGTTGCCCAGGGAGATGATGTAGTTGCCTTCGTTGTGCATGGTCTTGGGCACGAACAGGCCAGGCAGTTTCTTGCCGCCAGTGGCGCTGGTCAGCATGTAGATGTCATCGCGAGTGACCGGCGTGTTCAGCGGAGCGCCGAGTGCCTTCCAGTCCGGGAACAGCTCTTCGAGCGCGCGCGGCTCGAAGACGGCGCCGGAGAGAATGTGGGCGCCGACTTCGGAACCCTTCTCGACCACGCAGACACTGATTTCCTGGCCGGCTTGCGCGGCGTTCTGCTTCAGCCGGCAAGCGGCGGAAAGGCCTGCGGGGCCGGCGCCGACGATGACGACGTCGAATTCCATATATTCGCGTTCCACAACTATCTCCTGCATCAAGGCTCTGGGTGTGCGTTATGACTGGCCATCATACCTGCGAGCTCAGGTCGGCGCATTATACAAGCACCTTTTAGAGATCCAATACAAACGTTTGTTTGAAAGCCGTCAAGCCCTGATAGACTCTGCGTTCCAGCCTCCCGAACGGGTGATTTTCTTGTATTGACCGCATGGGGGGTTGCGGTCAAGATACGAGCGGTTTTGCGGTCGCCGTATGGTTCGACAGTCGGTTCCGGCCGGCAGGCAACCCTCGCCAGTGCGCTGGCGACACTACTTTCAACCGGAAAAATAACGAGGAATCCATGAAGGTTCTTGTAGCTGTCAAGCGAGTGGTCGACTACAACGTCAAGGTTCGCGTCAAGGCGGACAACTCCGGCGTCGAC